>JAAXQM010000116.1 GCA_012974295.1 Dehalococcoidales bacterium | reverse complement strand
CCCTTATGGCAAAGAGGCTATCTTAATCAACGATAGTTACGAAAACCTGGAGGAGATCTGCAACAGAACGGGATTTCACGGCACCGGAGGGGTGCTATTCGACCTGGGCATGTCATCGCTTCAGCTTGATGACACAAATAGGGGCTTCAGCTTCCAGCATGAAGCCCCTCTCAATATGTGCTACAACCCCTCACAGGAAATAACCGCAGCCACCATAGTCAATACCTTCCCCCAGAAGGAGCTGGCAGACATCATAAAGAGGTATGGTGAGGATCGTAGAGGGAACGAGATAGCAAAATCCATCGTGGCAAAGCGCCCATTGAATACCACATTTGATCTTGCCACCGCAGTAACAAGGGTTATAGGCAACCGAGGAAAGATTCACCCCGCTACAAAAACCTTTCAGGCACTTCGCATTGTCGTGAACAGGGAACTAGAGCGCCTTAAAATAGCATTGAAGCAGGCGCTGAATATCCTGGAAGAAGGGGGGAGGATAGTTGTTATTAGCTATCATTCCCTGGAGGATCGCATGGTCAAGAACTTCTTCAGGATGGAATCGCAAAATTGTCTTTGTCCTCCCCGGACACCGATCTGTATCTGTAGTCATCATGCTACTCTTAAGCTAATCACAAGAAGGGTAATTACCCCCACACACGCTGAAGTTCTAGCTAATCCGCGCAGTCGCAGTGCCAAAATGAGAGCGGCCGAGCGCATTTAGTGGATTATTTTAGGGAGAACGGGCAGTGTCTCGCCTAGTGGTGTGAATATGAGATTCTCTTCACCGAGCCCAAGGCTATAGGCAATGATATTGTCCATCCAATAATAATGAGGCAAGGGGGTGAAATGATGTAATGGGTCCTAAACAAAAAAGACTACCAGAATTACTTATAAGGAGGAGGTAAATGGCAAAAAGCGACAACATTTGTTGTATAGATGTAGGCACTACCAAGATCTGCAGCATCATGGCAACCCCTGGCCAGGGCGGTAATCTCAAGGTTCTCGGGGTTGGTGTTAGTCAGAGCAGGGGCTTACATAAGGGTCTCGTTGTGAACATCAATGAGGCTAAGGAGGCGATCCGCCACTCGATACATAAGGCAGAGCAGGCCAGTGCACTCAAAATGGAGTCGGTCTATGTGGGTGTTACCGGCAGGCATATCACCTCCCTCAATAAAAAGGGGGTGGTCTCCATTGCTCGAGGTGATAAACTGGTCCGTCCCGATGACCTGAAGCGCGTGCTTCGGACTGCACGCTCCTTCACCATACCTAACGACCGCAAATTGCTCCATGTAATCCCCAGGGGCTATGCCATCGATGGTCAGGTCGGGGTGAAGAACCCGGTTGGTATGCACGGTTTCAGGCTGGATGTAGAAACCCACATCATCACCGCTGCCGTAAGCTCAGTCCAGAACCTGGTTAAGTGCATCCGGGCTTCGAACCTCGAAATTGAAGACCTAGTTCTGGAACCACTGGCCAGTGCCGAAGCGGTTCTCAGGCCCGACGAGCGGGATGCAGGAGTGGTCATCGCCGATATTGGCGGTGGCACAACAGACATCGCCATCTTTAAGAATGGCAGTATCTGGCACACCGCGATTCTACCCGTAGCAGGGTATCAAATCACTCGGGATATCGCTATTGGGCTGGGGCTGCCCTTCGACATAGCTGAGCAGATGAAGAGGAAATATGGCAGCGTGATGCCCGTCTACGATGGTGTGGATGACCCATCCGCCAAGCTCAATACGGAGAATGGCTACGGCGTTTCCCATCAAGACATCAATGATATCATCAGGGCCAGAGTAGAGGAAATTCTGAAGCTTGTCGCTTTGGAGCTACCGTCAGATTATGCGAAGGAAGTGCCCGCTGGACTGGTGCTCACCGGAGGCTGCTCAAACCTGAGGGGAATAGAAACACTAGGGCAGGAAGTGCTTGGGGTGCCTGTGCGTAGAGGCGTGCCCACAGGCGTGTACGGGATCGCTGATATCCTCACTGATCCAGCCTACGCTACCAGTGTTGGTCTCTTGCTCTGGGGATCAAAAAAACACCCCGGCGAGGAAGGTTGGCAAGCCGGCGGAGCTGCCGAAACTCTCAGGCGCTTCGTTACCCGAATGAGAAGAGTAATAGCACACTAATGAAAGGAGGAAAAAATGTCAAAAACGAACTTCGCTCCTAACCCGGCAAAAATCAAGGTATTAGGACTTGGCGGTGGTGGTTGCAATGCCGTGAACCGAATGGTTCGGGCGAATATTCAGGGCGTGGACTTCATCGGGGTCAACACCGATGCCCAGGCCTTACTCCTGACCGAGGCACCCACCCGTATTCAGATCGGGGATAAGTTGACAAGAGGATTGGGTGTGGGCGGGGACAACGCGCTAGGCTGTAAGGCTGCGGAGCAGAGCCGTGATGAGCTTCGCGAATGCGTCGCTGGTGCTGATATGATATTCCTCACCGCTGGCATGGGTGGTGGGACCGGCACTGGCACTGCCCCGGTAGTGGCAGAGCTTGCCAAGGAAGCGGGTGCGCTCACCATTGCCGTGGTCACCAAGCCCTTCGCCTTCGAAGGGTCACATCGCATGGCAGTAGCAGAGGAGGGGATGGAGCAACTATTGGATAAGGTAGACACTTTGATCACCGTCCCTAACGATCGCCTTCTTGACCTATGCGACCAGCGGACTGCAGTTGATGCTGCCTTTCAGATGGCCGACGATGTGCTCATGCATGCGGTTCAGGCCATTGCCGAGGTAATAACGGTACCCGGTATGATCAATCTTGACTTCGCCGATGTTAAGGCGGTGATGAAGGATGCCGGCCCGGCCTGGATGTCATTTGGGCATGGCAGTGGTCAGCATCGCGCCTGCGATGCCGCTGAGGCGGCCCTGGCAAGTCCACTGCTGGATGTCTCCATGGATGGTGCCACGGGGGTGCTTTTCAACATCACAGGAGGTAGTAGCCTTACCCTCTTTGAAGTCAACGAGGCAGCAGGGATCATAGGCAAGGCAGTGGATCCCGAGGCGAACATCATATTCGGTGTTAGCTTCGATCCCGAGATGAATGGCGACATAAAACTGACCTTGATCGCTACTGGATTCTTTGCCACAGGTGGTAAAGTCGTACATCAAGACGAAGAGCTGCGCCGCCTTCTTACAAACGCGGAGAACGAGCAGGAACTGGACATCCCCACTTTCCTTCGGCACCCGCTCGGTCGACGGAAGGTAGCGGAAGCTACCGATCTCAAAGAACATACCTTGCATCACAGAATTCCCACTCGTACCAATCGTTAGAATTCCGGGTTAACCGGAACTTATAGAGCCGTGAGTCGCAGATGCGACCACGGCTCTCTTATCTTCAAATCGAGCCACAAAAAGTATTGACAACAACTATATATTGTGGTATTATTGCGCCGCTGTTCTATATAGTGTGTTTTAATGCGATGATATGCCCTTATTGTGGTCATAATGATTCTAAGGTTATTGACTCTCGTGATGTAAGCGAGGCAGTCCGCCGCCGTCGCGAGTGCTTAGAGTGCAGCGCTCGCTTCACTACTTATGAGCGGCTTCAGACGGTGTCCCTGCTGATAATCAAGAAGGATGGGCGACGCGAGGAGTTCAACCGTGAGAAATTGATCACCGGGGTTAGAAAGGCCTGCGCCAAGCGCCCAGTCTCCCAGGAGACTATAGAGCAAATGGTCGATGATATCGAAGACCGACTACGTAAGTCGGGCAAGGCAGAGGTTGATGCCTCAACGATCGGGGATATGGTGATGGAGCGGCTACGCCAGCTCGATGGTATCGCATACATCCGTTTCGCCAGCGTATATCGCGCCTTTGCCGACGTCGAAGAGGTGCGGGAAGAGGCCGATGCTTATACCAGGCTTAAGCCTCTCAGTAACTCCACAAACCAGCTCCCTCTTTTTTCGAATATTTCCAATGACGAGCTTAATATAATTGGCGGTGGCAAGAAAACGAGAGAAACAACAGGATGAAGCCACTATAGAAGATGAAAGAAGTATGGCAACCAATTCGAGTAGAAATAACGGCTCATCTCTCCTCCGAAACAGAATCGCGCGCGTTGTATTCAGCGCCACCGATTCTTTAGGTATCTCGGATAGGGAGACGGTGGAGCAAATTACCGAGCGTGTTATTCAGCGCCTAGAGCAAACGTATCAGAGCTTTCCTGGGATGGAGGGCACCATCCCCGAGTCGCGATTGAAGACCGCTGAAATTCAGGCTACGGTAAAGCAGATTATCGCTGAAGGGAGTGAAATGGAGGTTGTAATACAACCCACCGAGTTAAAACAGAAGAAGCAGCGGGACATGGCCCACAGGGTCACTCCGATTAAGAAATTAGAGGCTATGAAAGCCGAACCTGCAGGTTTCTCGGAAAATGCAATACGGGTTCTGGAGAAGAGATACCTGAAAACGGATAGCAAGGATCAGATCGAAACACCCCAGGATATGTTTCATCGCGTGGCCCATAATATCGCCTCAGCCGAGCTCAATTACGACCCCGAAGTGGATGTTACAGCCTGGGAGGAGAAATTCTATCGGGTAATGGCGAATCTCGATTTTCTGCCCAACTCCCCTACCCTGATGAATGCCGGCCGGGAGCTACAGCAACTCTCCGCATGCTTCGTCCTCCCTATCGAAGATTCTATGGAACGCATCTTCGACGCGATAAAATATACTGCGCTTATCCACAAGAGCGGCGGTGGTACCGGCTTCTCCTTCTCCAATTTAAGGCCGGAGGGCGATATGGTTGGCTCCACCGGTAAGTTTGCCAGTGGTCCCGTTTCCTTCATGAAAGTCTTCGATGCGGCAACCGATGTCATCAAGCAGGGGGGGATGCGCCGTGGCGCCAATATGGCCATCTTAAACGTGGATCATCCCGATATCCTGAATTTCATCACCGCCAAGGAAAATGGAGACACGCTCACAAACTTCAACCTCTCGGTGGCGGCAACCGATGAATTCGTAAGGGCTTTAGAGGATGGCACCGACTATAACCTGAAAAACCCCCGCGATAAGGAAGCAACTCATGGGAAGCTCAACGCCAAGGTGGTCTTCGATAAGATCGTAGACCTGGCCTGGCGCACGGGTGATCCCGGGCTCATCTTCATCGACCGGATCAACCATGATAACCCTACCCCGAATCTGGGAGTCATTGAGAGCACGAACCCCTGCGGGGAGCAGCCCCTCCTCCCCTACGAATCCTGCAATCTGGGTTCGCTCAATCTTTCAAGGATGGTCGGCAACGGGAAACCTGCTATCGACTATAGAAAACTGGCCGAGACCTTAGAAATAGCTGTCAGGTTCCTGGACAACGTGATCGATAAGAATAGATTCCCCATTCCCGAGATCGGGGAGATGACCAAAAAGACAAGGAAGATCGGTCTGGGGGTGATGGGCTTCGCTGATATGTTGATTAAGTTAGGTATTCCCTATGACTCGGAGGATGCTATCAAGGTCGCTGAGGATGTCATGCGGTTTATCAACGATAAGGCGACCGAGGCATCAGTAGCGTTGGCGGAAGAGAGAGGGGTCTTCCCCGCTTTTGAAGGGAGCGTTTATGATGTCCCGGGCGGCCTCAGGGTAAGGAATGCGACGATAACAACTATCGCACCCACCGGTACACTGAGCATTATTGCCGGCTGTTCCAGCGGTATTGAGCCGCTATTTGCACTGAGCTATGTGCGCAATATATTGGATGGCGATGAACTGGTAGAGGTGAACCCGCATTTTGAGGAGGTTGCAAAAAGGGAAGGATTTTACTCCAAAGACCTGATGAGAGATCTTGCCAGGCAGGGCAGCGCGCACGGGATGGAAGGCATGCCCGAATGGGTCAAGGAGGTCTTCGTCACCGCTCACGACATCAGTCCCGAGTGGCACATCAGAATGCAGGCTGCCTTTCAAAGATCCACCCACAACGCCGTTTCTAAAACAATCAATTTCGCCCACAGTGCCACCAGGGGAGACGTAACCCAAGCGTACATGCTCGCTTACAAAGAGGGGTGTAAAGGGATCACCATCTATCGGGATAGGAGCAAGGATAAGCAAGTGCTGAATATAGCGGACGGGGAGAAGGTCGAAGCGCTGGTCCCCAGAAGGCGTGCCAGAGCCACCACGGGTGTTACCGAGAGGGTAGCCACAGGCTGCGGCAATATCTATGTAACGGTAAACTCTGATGAGTATGGGATCTGCGAGGTCTTCTCCAGCCTGGGAAAGGCCGGGGGCTGTGCCTCAGCGCAACTTGAGGCTATCTGCAGGCTCATTTCACTGGCCCTTCGCTCCGGTGTCGATGTCACTTCAGTTGTAAAGCATCTCAAGGGCATTCGCTGTCCCTCTATCGCCTGGGAGCAGGGCCATTCGGTGCTCTCCTGCCCCGATGCAATCGGGATTGTACTGGAAAGGCGAATCAAGAGCGGTAACAACAACGTCGAAACCTCTGAGATAAACCATTACTTGCAGGGCGAACTCTTGGCTGTGCATGATTTTGAGAATGAGCAGGAGTATAATAATATAAACGTGGCCGGGCAGTGCCCGGATTGCGGGGGAATGCTGATCTATCAAGAGGGATGTCACATCTGCCATGCCTGTGGTTACACCAAGTGCAGTTGAGATGAGGCGTGAGCCATGCATAGTATTGACAGTTATATAATGATGGGTATCGGAGGTCTTTTCCTTCTACTGGGCATCATCTCCTTTTTATGGGCCAGGAGTGAGGAGCGGGGGCTCAATTATGACCTCTCCCAGCGCCCCGACCTAAGGGAGTTCATAACACGTTGGCCGATACGTGTCGAACCCGGGGCTCTTAGAGTGGGAGGATGGATATTAATGATCATAGGAGTAGTGTTAATCATTCTAGGAGGTATATTCTTAGCCATTAACTGAGGAGGGCTGATTTGGTAAAAGAAGCGGAACGCGAAGCTAAGGAAGAGGAGCTAAGCCTGAAGAAGATGAAGCGGCGACTTGACAACCTGGACCAGCGCCTGGATAACATTGATAGTATGGTAACTGCCATCGCCGAGCGGACGATGAATCGACCCCTTAGCATAACGGTAACCTGCCACAATTGCGGTAAGATCATCGAGGTCGGCATCGTGGGCAGCGAGAAGATGATGAGATAATGATGTAGTATGGGTGGGGGCGTGTGGAGACAACGTAATCGTGTGAAATGAGGTGGGAAAAGGAAGCGAAGCAAAGGCTCTCGAAGGAGAAAGGCACGATCATCAAGGATTGGGGCGGCAGAATACCCATCGCCCTGATCTATCCCAATACGTACCACGTAGGCATGTCCAACCTCGGATTCCAGACCATTTATGGTCTTCTGAATAGCTACGAAAATATCGTCTGCGAGCGGGTCTTCTGTGAAGAAGACAGACGGAGTGTTGAATCCGGGCACTACTTAGATGACTTCGCAGTACTCGCCTTCTCTATCTCCTACGAACTGGACTATATCAATGTAGTCGAGCTGTTGAAATCGAGCGCAATTCCCCTATTTGCCGCTGACCGCGGTGACGAACATCCTTTGGTTATTGCAGGCGGACCATGTATAACCGCCAATCCGGAGCCCCTTGCACCCTTCTTCGACTGCTTTGCCATTGGAGAGGGGGAGGCTATTCTACCTGCGATAATAGGGGTGCTACAGGGGACTGGTATGGGGTACGTAAAAAGTGAAAAGGGGATTAGAGACAGAAGGAATGAGCTGCTCGAGTCACTCTCCTCTGTTTCCGGGATTTATGTACCAAGCCTTCATGATAACAAGCAAGTCTCCCGACAGTGGGTGCGTAACATCGATGATTTTGCCACCACATCAGTGATCGTCACCCCCCAAACGGAGCTTGGTGACATTTTTCTCATCGAGGTGGTTCGGGGTTGTCGATGGGGCTGCCGCTTCTGCCTCGCCGGTTACCTTTTTCGTCCGTTTCGCTTTCGTTCTATGGATAGCCTGCTACGCCAGGCCGAGATTGGACTAAAGGATAGCAGAAGGATCGGGATTTTAGGGGCGTCACCTTTCGATCACCCTCAGTTGGATGATATAGTAGCCGGGCTTCAGGCGATGGGGGCAGAGATATCCATCAGCTCCCTGAGAATTCGCCCTCTGTCACCGGTAGCCCTCCACGGGCTTGTGGATAGCGGCGCTAAAACCCTGTCTTTAGCACCAGAAGCGGGGTCGGATAGATTGCGTAAAATCATTAACAAGGGCATATCGGAGAAAGACATCATCGCGGCAATAGACTGGATCGCGGAGCGCCCTCCAAAGCACCTCAAGCTATATTTCATGATCGGCCTGCCTACGGAAACCGAAGATGATATAAATGAGATAATCAAGCTGACCCTGTCATTAAAGGGGCGGCTTGACTCCAGGCGAACAGGGACTCATATCACCCTTACCGTCGAGCCTTTTGTGCCCAAGGCAGGTACCCCCTACCAATGGCTTCCAATGACCGGCGCCAAAATTCTTAACCAGCGCCTCGCCACGCTCAGAAATAGTCTGGAGCCGAAGGGCATTGCAGTTAGATCGGAGAGCGTTGCCTGGGCTATCGTTCAGGGGGTACTATCGCGAGGCGACAGGAGGCTGGCCCCGGTGCTTGCCCGGATGAACGGCAAATCTCTCTCCTCCTGGCGGCGGGCGATGGCAGAGCTTGCGCTTGATGCCGATTTCTACGTTGGCAGGGAAATCCCGCTTGATGAGCAGCTCCCCTGGGCAAACATCGATTTGGGGGTTGAGCATGATTATCTTGAAAGGGAGCTGCAGCGGGCACGCCTCGGCAAGGAGAGCCCTCCCTGTCCGCTGGGCGATGGCATCGAGTGTCATAAATGCGGGGTTTGTTGATATGGATATTGCTCAAAACCTTCAGGTTGTAGAGCGGCGCATCGCCCGGGCAGCCAATAAAGCGGGGCGATCACCGGATGAGATTACACTTATAGCAGTGACTAAAGGATTAACTGCCCAGGTTATTGAGGACGCCCTGGAGGCCGGTGTCAGGCACATTGGCGAAAACAGGGTCCAGGAAGCGATGGAGAAGATAGGACATTTGTCCAAGTTGCAGCCCCACCCTACCTGGCACATGATAGGACACCTTCAGACCAATAAGGTTAAGACAGCCGTGGAGATTTTTGATATAATTCATAGCATCGATTCGCTGAGATTGGCACAGGCGGTGAGCAGCCACGCTAAAAAAACCATTCCCGTGTTGCTTCAGGTCAATATTGCACAGGAGGAACCGAAGAGCGGTTTTTCAGAGATCGAGCTTTCTAAGGCAATGGTGGAGATTATCCACTTGCCCGGGTTAGCAATAGAAGGGCTAATGACCATCGCCCCCCTGGTGAGCGACACTGAAGAGGTTCGGCCCATTTTTCGAAGGCTGCGAGACCTCCGCGACTCCATGGGCCTGGAGCACCTCTCCATGGGTATGAGCGATGACTTTGAGGTCGCCGTGGAGGAGGGAGCTACAATGCTGAGGATTGGACGCGCTATCTTCGCGGAGCAAAGGTAAGTAAAAAGGTACTATAAAAACTGAAAGGGCTGAAAGGGGGGATCAGTTCGAGAAAATGGTAGCGAAGAATGAATTAAGAGTCATGTTGCAGACGGGTCGTACTACACCGCCGGATTTACTGTTGCGGGATTTGGAGACTGTTCAAAATATATCCATTGATGTAAGACGTTTGGGGGCATCCTTCCTCGGCGGGGGGATAGCAACCTTTATCACTATCTCCACCGATTGTGCAAATATCGCTGCAATGGCTGAGATTCTTAGTAAACATACTAAAAGGCTTAATACAAAAGGGGGCGACGAACTGGTTATCCTCATAGGGGGTTGCATTAATACAAGCGAGGAAATTGTTGGCTTTCGTGACGTGCAATGTCAAAAGAACGTATTTCTGAAGGAAAAATCTCAAGATGAAATAAAGAGGATATTGGAGGAAGACGTATAGCGTATGAAGATTACATTTATCGGTGGAGGGGCAATGGGTGAGGCGATGATCAGGGGAATCCTCACTAAGGAACTGACCACGCCTCAGGATATAATCGTTAATGACATTAATGCTGCCCGTCTCGGAAGTTTAAAGGCGGAATACGGTATCAGAATTACAGATGATTATGGCAGTGCGATACCAGGTTCCGACGTTGTCGTCATCGCAGTAAAACCTCAGAATTTGGCCGGGCTGATGCCCGAGTTGAAGGGTCGGTTCATCCATGATCAGCTTGTCATTTCCATAATCGCCGGGACATCTATCTCAACTATCTCCGCAGGCCTGGGACACCGTTCAGTGATCCGTGTGATGCCAAATACGCCAGCTCAGATTGGCCAGGGGATGAGTGTATGGACCGCCTCAGAAGAGGTAAGCCAGCAGCAGCAAGGGATAGCCCGCTCCATATTGGGTGCACTGGGCAAGGAGATTTACGTACCCGAGGAGAAATACATCGATATGGCAACCGCGGTTAGCGGTAGTGGCCCAGCCTACATCTTCTTAGTTATCGAGGCGCTAGTCGATGCCGCAGTGAATATCGGGCTTCACCATGAGATGGCGGAGGAATTGGCGCTGCAAACAGTTCTGGGGGCAGCATGTCTTGCTCGTGAAACAGGCAAGCAACCCAAGGATCTGAGGGATATGGTTACATCGCCGGGGGGAACCACGGCTGCCGGTCTGGCAAAGTTAGAGGACGGTGGACTGAGAGATCTTTTTATGCATGCAGTGATCGCCGCACATGAAAGAGCCAGGGAGCTGGGGAGGTAAATGGATGTTTTCCTCAGACTTATCATTTTTTTATGTCAAATACTTTCGGTCATTATCTTCATACGGGTGATTCTCTCCTGGTTTACCACCTCACGATACAGCCCGACAGTGGTTTTCCTGGATCGGATTACCGGGCCCATATTGGCACCGCTGCGTCGCATTGTTCCCCGAATCGGTATGGTCGATATCACCCCTATGGTTGCAATGATTATCCTGTTGATCATTTCAAGCCTTCTATCTTATCTGAGACAGAATATTTAGTAAAACCTGCGCTCTATATTCGGATATCATAACGATAACCGACCGCCACAGGGCCGCGGGTTTATATGACGGGATTCAAGAGAGATGAAAAAGGTTGGCATTGTTACCGACAGCACAGCGTATTCGGCGAAACCACTTCGCTGTCTATACCTCGATGGACATCACCCCGGTAATCGAAAAGATTGCGCGTGAGG
>JAAXQM010000137.1 GCA_012974295.1 Dehalococcoidales bacterium | reverse complement strand
TGGTTACGATGACCAAGCTAGGACTTCCGGTGCCTCCAGGTTTCGTGGTCTCTATAGAAGCATACCGGGAATATAAGCATAATGGCAAGCTGCCAATGGAAGAAATCGAGCGGTCTTTGCAGGCCCTGGAGCAGGAAACGGGGAAGAGCCTGGGTAAAGGGCTAACGGTATCAGTACGCTCCTCAGCACCGGTGTCAATGCCGGGAATGATGGATACTATACTCGATATCAAAGAGGCGGCGCGCGTTATCTCGTCTATCAAGAAAGTCTTTGACTCTGCTGACAATCTCAGAGCGGTTCAGTACCGCCGCCTCAACCGTATCCCATCTGGACTGGGTACCGCTGCTATCGTTCAGGCCATGGTCTATGGAGATTTGGATACGGATTCAGGGACTGGAGTAATATTCACTCGAAATCCAAGCACCGGTGAAAAAGGTATCTTTGGTGAATTTCTTACCGGAGCTCAGGGTGAGGATCTGGTCTCCGGCCAGGTGACGCCACAGCCACTCGATACCCTCAGGTCTCTAATGCCTGACCTCTATACCCAACTGGACGACGTGGCCCTCAATCTGGAAAACTATTTCGGCGACATGCAGGACGTGGAGTTTACTATAGAGGCAGGATGTCTATACATCCTACAGACAAGGTCAGGTAAGCGTAGCGGAGGGGCAGCGGTCAAGATAGCTGTCGACATGTCGAAGGAAGGGCTCATCACCACTGAAGAAGCCATTATGCGGGTATCTGCTGAAGATATAATAGCCTTATTACACCAACATATAGAATCGCCGCAGAAGTACAGCCCTCTTGCCAGCGGGTTGGCTGCTGCCCCGGGTGCGGCTGTGGGTATAGTGGTTTTTGATCCATTTGAAGCTGTAGAGGCAATGAAAAAGAACGAGAGAGTCATCCTGGTGAGGCCGGAAACAAGCCCGGATGATATCCAGGGAGTTTCAGCCGCGGTGGGCGTTCTTACCTCCCGGGGCGGTCTGACGTCCCATGCTGCCATAGTCACCAGGGCTATGGGCAAACCGTGTATCTGTGGGGCTGACGAGATCAAGATAGACATGCAGGCGCAGCAATTCGAGGCTGGGGGTCAAATCGTTAAGAAGGGCGAGGTGATTACTATTGATGGTAACACAGGAAACGCCTACCTGGGCTCCCTGCCCCTGGTGGAAGCTGAAGGCATCCCGGAGCTTGCCGAGTTGCTTGCCATGGCCGATAGCTTTAGACACCTGCAGGTAAGAGCCAACGCTGATAGTGAGGAGACCATAGCTCTGGCCAGAAAATTCGGCGCCGAGGGCATCGGCCTTTGCCGTACGGAGCGGCAGTTCAATGACCCGGAACGATTATTCACCATAAGGGAGTTTATACTGGCAGAAACTGCAGCCCTGCGGTCGAAAGCTCTGGGTCGGCTGTCCCAGCTTCAAAAAGAGGATTTCGTTAATATATTCAGGGAACTTCAGGGAATGTCAATCATTGTTCGTCTTCTGGACCTGCCACTTCATGAGTTTCTGCCATCAGATATGGAAACGTCAGACCCGGAGCTTAAGGAGCGAATATGTGATCTCAGAGAAACAAACCCGATGCTGGGGCACCGGGGTGTAAGATTGGCTATCACCTCCCCTGAAATCTACAAGATGCAAATCGATGCCATAAGTGAGGCCCGGGACGAGGTCGAAGCGGACGTATCCATTATGGTGCCTCAGGTAATCACCCTACAGGAACTCCTTTGGGTTAAGAGAATGGTAAAAGACAAGGCTATTAAGGTAGGAATAATGATGGAGACTGTGCGTGCGTGCATGCGGGCCGGTAGGTTAGCGCAGGTGGCCGATTTCTTCTCCTTTGGTACCAATGACCTCACACAAGCAGTGTTTTCCTTCAGCAGGGAGGATGTAGAAAAGAAGTTCCTGTCCACCTATTTAGAGGCCGGAATCCTTCAGGATAACCCGTTCCAGATTCTAGATGAGAAAGGTGTGAGCAGGCTAATGGAGACTGCCATATCCTGGGCCAGAAAAGAGAAGGAAGGGTTTGAGATCGGTGTCTGCGGTGAGCATGCGGGAGAGCCGCGTTCTATCAGGCTCTTCCATAGCGTTGGGGTCGATTATGTAAGCTGTAGTCCTTTCAGGATACCAATAGCCAGGCTAGCAGCAGCGCAGGCTGCTATTGAGGAAAAAGGACGCAGTATCGGTGAAGATACAGCCTTAGGCAACGATGACTCGTAGATAGAGGAGATAGTATCGTCTTCAGCAAGCAGGAGGTTTCTGTAAACACTATCCATCAGTGATACAGGTTAATCAGATGCAGTGCCGCTAATTGTATTTTTCTCGAATATACTTTACAATTCTCTTGATTTGGCTCCTCTATGATGTAGAAACTGCAGGCAGTTTGGGCCAGCACTGTGGGGTTTTTGCTTCAAATCGAGGAAAAACAATAAGTCACGTCTTCGAAAACGGCCGGTCGTCGGTTCGACTTCGACCACTGGCTCCCTTTGCCCTGGAAACACTATCTGGGAAAATCGGGGGTTCTATGGTAACCCTGATTCCTCTTGCAGTCAAACAGTTCGGAAAAGGAGGAATAGTGAGCAAGCTTCTGGATAATTTATGTCAGGCGTTTCAAGGTTCGACCCCTCGGCTGGGCTTCGGGAGGAAAACAGCAACACCAAAGAGCCCCCGTATGATACTTATCGCCACCTTGCCTGTAGAGGATACACTGGCCGCCGCTGCGGCGAAGGAGTATGCAGACGCTGTGCTACTTAGCGATACAAAGGGCACGAAGTTCTCCGATAAATTCACTGCCTCTCTAGGAGAACTCCCATGGGGAGTATCTATCGGCGAAGCTACCGATGGGCAGCTTGCCGATCTCAAAGAGGCGGGATGCGATTTTCTGGTCTGCGACACTGAAAAAGCACCGCTGATGCTACTTCGAGAAGAAGAGATAGGCCGGATTGTAAAGCTGGAGCCGTCACTACCTGATGGCCTGATACGGGTTACCGCGCAATTGCCTATAGATGCCGTGCTAATCGGCGGTGATCCTTCCCTCTCGATACAGCGACTGATGATCTGCCAGCATATGGTAAACCTGGTACGCATACCCCCTATAGCGCTAGCACCCCTCGATATTGCAGATGAAGACCTTAA
>JAAXQM010000249.1 GCA_012974295.1 Dehalococcoidales bacterium | reverse complement strand
GCGCTTGCCAATGCTATGAACTGCAAGGAAGTCTGGAGTAAAATATTACTGATCGGCAGTGGTCCAGGTAACCAGATTTACTATAGAGATTTTGTCAGAAGTCTGACGGAGGCTATGGGAATCGGGACCCTGCCCGATGAAGCGTTCAGTACGAAACCTTATTATACTGTTTGGATGGATACATCCGAAAGCCAAAAGCTGCTTAACTACCAGAGACATTCCTTCGAAGAATTCGCTCGGGAGATGCGATCTCTAGTGGGTTATCGAAGATATCAAGTAATGCTACTTCGCCCTTTTTATCGTCGGCGGCTGCTTAAGAAATCACCGTATCTTCAGTCTAAGAATAGATGACCTGCTCCCCTCCCTGAAACGGTCCGGGTAGAATGTTTGTTACAGTTCCTAACTTCTCCCTGATGTGTGCGATTGCTGTATTTATGCACGATTCTGGAGTGGTTATGAATGGTGCAGTATCAGATATAAACGCCTTAATACCAGAATCAAACTTCCCACGCGTTACTGTGCTTTCAAGCCAGAAGTCAGATTTGATTCCGGTCTGAGATAAGATCCGTTTCATAGTATCTTTAGAGAAATCGCTTGATTTCCGGCACAGTTGAATCACATCGGGGAACACCTTGTTTAGGATAGAGAGCCCGAGCATATCCCTTATATAGTATCCATTCGAGTCATAGAAGGCTTCAGGCCACAGTTCTTTCACTGCTTGCCAGTAGTCCTGTAGAAAACCGCTCACATCACTATCATCATGTAATGATAGCCACGGGTCCTCAAACACATAAGCGATAGAATGCTCAAGATGATCCCGACGCATATCCGATATATTATTATCCTCAGTAATTCCGAGCAATCCATGCAATGAAGATGCTATTCTGGCCGATCTTACCCTCGGCATGTAGTACTCTCTATGCCGCTCCTCTTTCTCAGGCTCATTGTGTGGTTCCTCTTTGTCCTTTTTAGTCTTAACTAGCATGCTTGGGGGGAAGATATGAAAGCTATGGCCACACTTAATACAATAATTTATTTCCTCCGCTATTCTTTCCCCGCAGGCTGGGCAGAAAAAGTGCAATCTTTGACCACATCCAGCGCAGAATATCGAGTCTTGCTGATTTTGAAACTGGCATATTGGACAGATCATGCGAAAAACTCCCTTCCATGACTTATACTTCGCGTTGACTTATTTTCCGCGAAGTTGACAATTTAAACCAAGGTATACATAAATAGGGACAACTGAAATAGTCTTGATCAACCCACTATATCCCCCAGCCTTGGGGGACTTTATAATCTGGGGGAGACACCCTCAGACCCCCGGCAGGAAGTATCCTGCACCTCTTGTTCAGCGGTCTCCCTCTATACAATTCCCCAGTCTCTGTACCCCTGCTGAATAATCGCTAAATATTCCATTGTAGGTTTCGTTTCTTCTGATTGTTCACGCATGATGAAGGTTACAACTTCCACAGATTCACCAGACTCAGTAAAAACGATTGCAGGTTTCCGTCTATATTTTAACCCCTCATGCTTTTCTAAATTAGCCAGACAACCCTCTGTGACCTCGTAAACCGCACCAATAACCTTTTCCCCCGTCGTTGGCTTGATGCTAGCTGTGCCACCGTGCCATTTCCTCGACCATCCAGAAAAAATCAGCTTATGATTGGGTAAGGTAGCGACGAACTTCGTCTTGTTATTTGGGCATCGTTCCAACATCTGTCTGCGACTCAGATTAGAGGCATAGGCAAAATAATACATCTTGTCCTCTCCCAATCCGCTGTCTGGATTTCTTTTAATCTATGGGGGGATGAAACTTGCTATCCCTAGGAAATCCTAAATTTGCCCCTGCAGGCACTTCTCCAGCTTCCCTTGCAGCTTCCAGCCTTCCTCTTATAGACTATTATTGTCTCACTGAATATAACTCTCTACCTATGCTGCTGGCTGGTAAAATACAGGGTGGACATCACAAATTATATCATCCGCTTTCTGGATTGCAAATTAGGGGGTAATGCCCCAGGACTTGTGTAACGGAGCGCGTATTACCTGATTGACATACATATTCTATCATTTTTTTAGGTTTGTTTGTCGATACAACGATACGATTCACTTGAAGCTGAATTGCATTCAGAGTAGAATGGTTAATATGAGGGACTTCAAATCGGGTCCAGTACCGTCAGCGATGGGTTGAAAGCATACACATCGATATACCTGCAAGGAATCGGATTAATGGAAATCAGAGACCAAAGAATTAAATATGCAATAGAAAATACACAGGTGCTGAGGTTGCCAAAACAGCAATTGGCTACCTTTGGTACGACTTGCGTGAATTACTATTTACTTACGGAGCCTGTGTATACTGATCTGGTACCTACTTTAGAAAAGAAAGAGGAAACAATTGTAAGGGAAGGTAAGGTTAGTGCGGAAAGGCCAAGAATAGTAACCCCTTTTTATCTTATGAATTTAGAGGGATTTGGTGAAAATGCCAGAAGATATCTTGAAATGGTGATAAGCGAATATGGACCTCATGCACCCGGACTTTTCTATAATTATCGGAATGAACCAAATTCTGAAGCATTATCAATTGTATCGGATCCTTTGCCTGTAGTGGTCGGCAACTTAAACAAAAGAATTGACAAGGTAGGCGATAACCTTGCTGCAATTATTAAAGGTGTTGATGAGTTATGGGATGTTTCACTGCTAACATTTATCAAAGAGCTAACGGAAGGTTCGCTTAGGAGTAACATCTTTGAGATGAACAGAATGGGATTATTAAATATGGATCGTGCTGGCGTGCCAATGGATGCCAGGCAAAGGATTGATGAGCTTTTTAAGCAGGTTGAAAGAGGTGAAGCTGATTCATCTGTACTAAAAGTGGAACTTGACAGATGGGATCTATTTTCTGAATACGAAGATAGGTTTCTTTCTCTTTTCAGGAGGAAGTAGTAATAGATGATTGGCCGAAAATCTTCCCTGCTGGCAGAAAGATTGACGCATATCAGTGAAGCAATTCAATAAGAAACTGGAGTGAAATACAACTTCATTTAGCCTTTGTTCTAATTGTCCACATTTTAAATATTGAGACCTTCACCTTGTTCAAAGCGTGACATCGTTTCATTGTTACCCACAAGAGATTGCTGAGAT
>JAAXQM010000231.1 GCA_012974295.1 Dehalococcoidales bacterium | reverse complement strand
TGTCCAATAAAGGATATGGTTAATAAAGATCGGAAGACGTGCACATAGTGGATCCTCCACCCGCATTCCACCTGCTGGCAAAGCCGGCGGGTGCAATCTGCAACCTCGGCTGTAAATACTGCTTCTTCCTTTCAAAGGAAAACCTGTATCCTGGCAGCTCTTTCCGTATGCCTGACGATATCCTGGAGGAGTACATCCGCCAGTATATCCAGTCGCAACGCGTCCCCGAGGCCACCATCTCCTGGCAGGGCGGGGAGCCCACGCTGATGGGGCTGGACTTCTTCCGCAGGTCTGTTGAGTACGCGGAGAAATATAAAGAACCAGGCATGACGATTCAATACACGTTGCAGACGAACGGCACGCTGCTCGACGATGAGTGGTGTAAGTTCTTCCACGAGAATGGCTTTCTTGTCGGGCTTAGCCTGGACGGCCCGCAGGAGCTACACGATGCCTACCGCGTTGATAAAGGAGGCAACCCGACCTTCGACCGGGTAATGCGGGGTCTGCGACTGATGCAGGAGCATGCTGTTCAGTTCAACATTCTGGCTTGCGTTCACGCCGCCAACGCCGACCACCCCCTCGAAGTGTATCGCTTCTTCCGCGACGAAGTAGGTGCCGAGTTCATCCAGTTCATCGCCATCGTGGAACGGGACAATGAAACTGGCTTCCAGGAAGGGAATAAGGTGACGGATAGGTCGGTAGGTGCCGAGCGATACGGCAGTTTCCTCATCGGCGTCTTTGATGAATGGGTGAGGCGCGATGTGGGCCGCGTTTTCGTGCAGATTTTCGATGTGTCCCTGGCAGCATGGGTAGGAGAACCGCCGGGCCTCTGCATTTTCTCGCCAACCTGCGGAACTGCCCTGGCGCTCGAGCACAACGGGGATCTCTACTCCTGTGACCACTTTGTGGAGCCAGGGTACCTGCTAGGTAACATTAGGGAGCAACCCATGGTTGATCTGGTAGCTTCCGAGAAGCAGCAGCGGTTCGGCCTTGACAAACTGGATACACTGTCACTATACTGCCAAAACTGTAATGTCCGCTTCGCCTGCCACGGGGGCTGCCCGAAAAACCGGTTTATCGAAACACCCGATGGCGAGCCCGGACTCAATTACCTGTGCGCTGGATATAAAGTCTTTTTCGAGCACATCGACCAACCAATGCGCACCATGGCTGAGCTTTTACGCCGTAATCGTGCGCCGGCAGATATAATGCTTATGCTGGCAACTGAAGATAAGGGCTAGAGGTAATAGCACCTAAATGAAGAGTTTGCGGTATCCACAGCGCCTGAAAGGCTTGATGCCCGAGGGGATGGCACTGAAGCGTGAAAACCTTGGGGCTGACCTGGTTGCGGGGGCCACAACCGCACTGGTAGGCCTACCCCAGGGCATGGGCTACGCGATTATCGCCGGTATTAACCCCATATACGGGCTGTACACGGCCATTTTCGCCACCATCATCGGTGCCTTCACAACCGGCTCCAGGTTCATGAACGTGGCCTTCAGCAGCGCCCTGGCTGTTGCAGTGTTCAGCGCACTTGAGCCCGTACCGGAGGAAGATGTCCTCCCCTCGCTCTTCGTCCTGACTCTCCTGGTAGGTATTTTCCAACTGACATTCGGCCTTTTAAAGTTAGCCAGGCTGACCCGCTGGATCTCACACCCTGTGATTACTGGATTCATTGCAGGGCTAGCTTTGCTAATCATATTGGGCCAACTCGGCGACCTCACGGGCTATTACAGTGATGCGTCCAATAAAATATGGCAAGCATGGGATCTGCTCTTTCATCTCGGCCAGGTCCACCCTGCCACTCTTGCTATTGGAGTTACGTCGATTCTCGTTGTTATCGTTCTCCGGAAGACGCGGCTGAACAGAATCTCGCTCATTCTCGGGCTAATTATTCCCACCATACTAATTGCGCTCGTAGATTGGGAAAATGTTATGTTAATTGGCGATATCAGCACGGTGCCCGGTGGCCTTCCATCTCCAATCATCCCCGAGCTCAGATACGCTCCCGGGCTGATAGTCCCGGCTCTGGCACTCGCTATCCTGGCACTGGTTCAGAGCGTGGGTATTAGCCAGAACATACCAGAGCCAGACGGCAAAATCGCTGATATCAATAAGGACTTCAGGGGGCAGGGAATAGCCAACGCGCTTAGTAGTTTTCTTCAGTGCACACCGTCCGGCGGTTCACTTTCCGGAACGGCCCTGAACGTTGGTGCCGGAGCAAGGACTCGTTGGTCCAATGTGTTTGCCGGCGCAATTATCGGCGTGGTTGTTGTATTCTTTGCCAGCCAGATAGAAGTTATCCCCACGGCCGCGATAGCCGCGCTGCTGATTATCATCGGCATCGGGTTGTTTAAAGTAAAAGAAATTATTTACGTGTGGAAGTACTCTGCGATTGGGCGCTGGGCGATGTTGGGTACCTTCGCATCAACTCTGCTCATGCCACTACAATACGCCATATTTATCGGCGTCCTACTATCAATAGGAGTGCAATTTCTAAGCTCCAGCCGCCAGATTACCATCTTTGAGTTCGTTCCCATAGGAGACGGTAAATTTGAGGAGAAGCCAGTGCCTAAAGACATGCCAAGCAACAAGGCAACTGTGCTAAATGTTTATGGTGACGTCTACTTCGCAACGGTTGACATCCTTGAGAAGAGTCTTCCATCGTATGTTGGGACACGTAACGCTGTACTAATTTTAAGTCTGCGAGGCCAAAAGGATATGGGAACAACATTTATGCAGATGCTCGAAGGACTTGCGCGAAAGCTTAAGTCGTCACAGAGTATATTGATGATATCGGGAATAGACCCAAAAATAAAAAGGGTCCTCGAGGAGTCAGGTGCGGCCGATATTATAGGACCGGAGAGTATTTTCACCGCAACCCCCATTCTGGGAGATGCGTTGAGTCGAGCCATTGAAGCAGCCGAAAGATGGATTCACCGACTTGATGCCGACGAAGGCCAACCAGTGGGAACCGACTAAAAGAGGTGCAGGATACTTCCTGCCGGGGGTCTGGGGGTGTCCCCCAGCTTTAAAAATCCCCCAAAGATTGGGGGATTAGGGGGTTGATTGAGACTATTTCAATAGTCTCTTAATAAAGTAAACTACTCACGCCTTCTTTTCATTACTCCCCACCATATAAGCC
>JAAXQM010000009.1 GCA_012974295.1 Dehalococcoidales bacterium | reverse complement strand
CGTATATGGATACCGCCACTCCGGCAAAAACACAGACCGGCACAAGCAACAGGAACGACGGCCTTGTCTCCAATATCCACGTTTTAACACTTGCCATGGACCTCTCCTTCTCAACTGTAGAATACTGGTCCTTACTTTATGAGACTCCTGAAGTAGCCTCAATCAACCCCCTAATCCCCCAATCTTGGGGGACTTTTTAAGCTGGGGGACACCCCCAGACCCCCGGCAGGAAGTATCCTGCCCTCTTTTTCTTCATTCTCTTAATTATTGGCCCCATCTATCTGAATCCCCCTTTCGGTGATGTTCTGGTGACACCCACTTTCACCTCATCGCCGATCCTGGCACCAAGATACCTGGCGGCACTGCCCTTCTGCACCGATACCTCAAGCTGCTCACTTGATCCAATAATCGCCATGAACTCCTCTCCCTCTTCGTAGGAGGTGCTCAGGTTATCGATGATATGACCGCAAACTTCTATAAACAGCCTGCCCTTGGGGAGATCCGACCTTCTTATATCGGTGATAAGATTACCAAAGTGGTCGATGTGAATTACTTTACCAATAAGCATCCGGTCCTCGCCAATCTGAGGCCTGGGTAAAACAAATGTAGTGAGTGATGGGATCAAATCACCAAGCTCGTGGGGAGGAGCACCCAGGGAGAGATGGGCAGCAACAGGGGCGAAGATGTCTCGGCCGTGGAATGTATCGCTCAAAGGGGAGAGCCAGAAGCTGGGATTCGTGATAGCGAACGCCTCAATCCCTTCACCAGCTTCCTCTACAACATAGCTTAACACACCGTTGTCAGGACCAAGGAAGTATCCATGTTCATTGATAAGTAATACCGCCTGTCTCTCCGTGCCGACTCCAGGGTCAACGACCACAATATGAATAGTGCCCCTGGGGAAGCGGTGATTGGTGGTACTCAAGATATAGGCGGCCTGAGCAATATTCTGTGGATTGATAGTATGGCAGATATCGACGATTGTAACCTCGGGGTTGATGCTAAGGATAACCCCTTTCATCTCTGCCACATAGGAGTCATCAGTACCAAAATCCGTGGTCAGTGTAATAATTGCCATGCTAACCGGTAGCTAGAACCGAGAATATCGAGACGATCACGAAGATCACCATCAGAACGATGGTGAAGCGGAAAAGCGTTTTCTCTATTCCACGTTTTGTACGAAACGTTCCCGTTTGCTGACCGAACATACCACCTAGACCTCCCCCCCTTACCTGAAGAAGGAAGAGGCCTATCAATATAATCGCCAGTATAATTTGAGCAATGTACAGATAAGTCTCCATCTTTATGTAACCAGCCTCTCTTTTATTAGCTCATTCACCACAATATAATCCGCCCTTCCCTTCGTCTCCCTCATTACCTGTCCCACAAGGAACTGCAGGGATTGCTCCCTCCCCTTTTTATAATCCTCAACCGCCTGACCATTGGATGCGATCACTCGATCGACTACTCCTGCTATCTCACTTGTATCGCTGATCTGGGCGAGTTCCCGTTCTGCAATAATATCGGATGCACACCTTCCACTCTCGAACATCTCCTCGAAAACTGTCTTGGCCGCAGTACCACCCAGCGTACCATTATCGACAAGTTCCAGCATGTCCACCAGAAGCTTCGGAGTAACATTGGTATTATCGATCTCTGTATCTGTGGCATTAAGCAGCCTGGTAAACTCTCCCAATAGCCAGTTGCTCACTACCTTCGCCCTTCTCTCTGCTCGGGCTTCTTTGTTAAGTTCCATGCAGGCTTCAAAAAAATCCGCTGTTGCTTTAGAGGCGGTTAGCAAGCTGGCGTCGTAGTGCGACAGGCCATAATCTATGACGTATCTATCCCTCCTCGCCTCAGGAAGTTCGGGCAGACGCGATCTAAGATCCGCCACCCACTGTCGACTGAACGCCATCGGTGGAAGGTCGGGCTCAGGAAAGTACCGGTAATCGTGAGCGTACTCCTTGCTCCGCTGCGATACCGTTACTCCACGATCCTCAATCCAACCCCTGGTCTCCTGAACGAGTCTATCTCCTGCTTCAATCGCTTTCCTCTGCCTCTTATCCTCATATTTCAGGGCGCTGAAAACCGACTTGAAGCTGTTCATGTTCTTTACTTCTACCTTAACCGAATCGGTGCTGCCCGCCACACGTATGCTGATATTGGCATCACATCTGAAGCTCCCCTCCTCCATATTTCCACTGGAAACACCGAGGAACTGTAGTATAGTACGCAGCTTTATTAGATACTGGCGCGCCTCTTCGGGTGAGCGCAGATCTGGCTCACTAACAATCTCCATCAGCGGGCTCCCCGCACGATTAACGTCCACCAGACTATAGGATTCCCCCTCGGCAGTACTTCGATGCATTAGCTTTGCCGTATCCTCCTCCAAGTGAACCCGAGTGATATTGATTTTCCTTTTGCGTTTATTTTGCTCCCCACCATTTTCCTCATCTGCAACCTCGATATCTATCCAGCCATTGATACCAAAAGGAGCATCGTACTGGGAAATTTGATAGCCTTTCATCAAGTCGGGGTAGGGGTAATTCTTTCTGTCGAACTTAGCATAATCGGGGATGGCACAGTTTAAAGACAGGGCTGTCATCACCGCATATTCCAGCGCCTGCTGGTTGATTACCGGTAGTACGCCAGGCATCCCAAGGCAAACCGGGCATACACGCGCGTTGGGCGCTGCGTTTATGTAATCCGCACCACAGCGGCAGAACATTTTGCTTTTTGTCAACAGCTGCGAATGCACCTCCAGCCCGATTATTGTTTCGCAATCCATCCCTCGGCTAGTATAGCAAGCTTCACCACCTGTGGCAAGGATTCATACTCGCTCAGGTCACTCATTTAGCACTACTTTCTACACACTCGGCTTAGGTATCATCATCCGGCTTGACCGGATTATCCAGGAAGCATGCTGAGCCAAATTCTGGATTGCCCGATCAAGTCGGGCAATGACAGGTATAGTGGAAGGCCGGCAGTGACAGGTATGGTTGGAGGCAGGTAACGACAAGTATGGTTCGTGGAGTGACAGGTACGGTGGAAGGCGGGCAGTCTTTTTTTCAATCCATAGACTAGGAAGAGGAATCTCGCTTTGGTCAGTGGTGGATGAACAAGAATGTAAAAAAAGCCTGCGGCTCACTTATAGAGACTGCTG
>JAAXQM010000040.1 GCA_012974295.1 Dehalococcoidales bacterium | reverse complement strand
CTATAGAATTTATCGGTTGTCATGCTGAACTTGTTTCAGCATCCCCTTATTTACGTCGAGATTCCAAAATGGGTTCGGAATGACGGTAAGATGCACCCCTTCGCTAGTATAATTTACCATTGTCATTGCGGTGAGCCGAAGCGCTGAGTTTAGCTCAGGGGCAGCGCGGCAATCTCAGCGATGCAATCCCAAGAGGTGCAGGATACTTCCTGCCGGTGGTCTGGGGGTGTCCCCCCCCCCAGCTTTAGAAGGCCCCCAATCTTGGGGGATATCGGGGTTGATTGAGATTATTTCAGCGGCCTCTATTAGTATGCGGGGATAGACCTGAAGCAAACTAGATATCCAGGTTCTTCACGCTTCTAGCGTGGGCCTGGATGAAGGCCTTGCGGGGAGGGACCTCGTCCCCCATAAGGGTCTCGAAGATTTTATCCGCCTTCACTGCATCCTCGATGTTAACCTGCAATATAGTCCTGGTCTCCGGGTTCATCGTTGTATCCCAGAGCTGCTGGGCGCTCATCTCCCCCAAACCCTTGTAGCGTTGGAGCGATACTCCTGACCTGTCATGGCTTTTCTTCAGCACACCAGCGAGTTCATACCAGGGAACATCTGTATCGATCTCCTTGCCCTTTTTCATAATGGTATACGATTTATTTTCGGTCAATCGCTTGACATGCGGATACGCCTCGAGGCAGCGAAGGAGCATTGGATGCCTGAGGATGCTCCTGTTAAGCCTGATTGGCCTCTCCTTGTAGTCAACCTCGATCCAGAATTCCTCTTCGGCGTCATCGGACGATAGCCTGGTAGGAAACCCCGATCCCTCAAACAATTTCATTAGCTGCTGCAAGCTTTCCTTCCCAAAGAAGTCAAGTTGGAAGAGGGAATCGTCTTTGGTCAGGAGAATGGTGCTTATCTCCCGCGGTATGCCCTCCTTCTCGAGGGCAGCAAGCCCCTGCTCAAACTCCTTCACTGAACTCAAGAGGTCCTGAATCTTCTTTCCCTTGAAAGTGATTAAGCCGTCTTGTGATTCTACTGAGAGGCCCTCAAAAGCAATATCGGTAATGGAGCGCTCCAATTCTTCCTCGGAATATATCCACTGCTGTGTTTTCCCCTTGGTCAATCGATAAAGGGGTGGCTGGGCGATATAGAGATGCCCGTTGGAGATCAACTCGGTCATATGACGGAATAGGAAGGTGAGGAGAAGGGTGCGGATATGGGCGCCGTCCACGTCGGCATCGGTCATTATTATGATGCGGTTGTAGCGCAGCTTGGAGAGCTCCAACTCACTATCTATGCCGATCCCCAGTGCGGTAATTATTATGCGGATCTCCTCATGGGCCAGCATCTTCTCCGGGGTGGCCTTCTCCACATTGAGTATCTTACCCTTTAAGGGAAGGATTGCCTGGAAGCTGCGGTCTCTTCCCTGTTTGGCTGAGCCTCCTGCCGATTCTCCCTCTACCAGATACAGCTCGCAATGGTCCGGGTCCTTATCCGAGCAATCGGCAAGCTTTCCGGGCAGGGTGCCGGTATCCAGGGAGTTCTTTTTAAGCACCAGGTCGCGCGCCTTTCGCGCTGCCTCGCGAGCCCGCGCCGTGGTGAGGCATTTTTCAATGATACGTTTCGCATCAGCGGGGTGCTCGTCAAGGTATTCTGCGAGACCCTCGGCCACCGCCGACTCCACATGACCCTTTATCTCGGGGTTACCCAGCTTTGTCTTGGTCTGCCCCTCGAACTGGGGCTCGGCGAGCTTAATGCTGATAATGGCCACCAGGCCCTCTCTGGTGTCGTCACCGACGATATTAGGCTCATCCTCCTTGATGAACTTGAGTTTGCGCGCGGTATCATTAATGACGCGAGTAATAGCAGTGCGAAACCCGGTAAGATGGCTGCCACCTTCCTGAGTATTAATGCAGTTGGCAAAGGTCATGGTGTTCTCGGCGAAGCCCTCGTTGTACTGAACAGACACCTCAACCTCGGTGCCATTTACCGCCTTTGAAATATAGAAGGGATCATGGAGCACCGGTCGATTCTTATTAAGATATCGGGCGAAGCTGGCAATGCCCCCTTCAAAGTAGAAGGTGACCTCTCGGTCTGACCTTTTATCCTCAAAGCGAATCTCAATACCCTTGGTCAGGTAGCACATCTCGCGGAAGCGCTGTGCCAGGGCATCGAAATTGTAGTTTATGTCGCCGAAGATCTCCACATCAGCGAGGAAAGTGGTTGTCGTTCCGGTATCTGATGCCTCTCCCACCACCTCCACCCCGTTATGGGCCACCCCGCAGCGGTAGTCCTGCCGGTAGCGCTTGCCGTCCCGTCTCACCTCTACCCACAGCTCCGACGAGAGCGCATTCACCACAGAGGCGCCAACGCCGTGAAGACCGCCTGAGACCTTGTAGCCCCTACCACCAAACTTGGCTCCGGCATGGAGCACCGTCATTACGGACTCCAGCGCCGACATTCCAGTTGCCGTGTGCTCCTCAACGGGGATACCCCTGCCGTTATCGGAAACAGAAATACGGTTATCCTCGAAAATGGTGACCTCTACCCTATCGCAAGCGCCTGCCAGTGCCTCATCGATGCTGTTATAGACGATCTCTTGCACCAGGTGGTGGAGCCCCCGCGGACCGGTGCTTCCGATGTACATACCCGGACGCCGGCGCACCGCCTCCATGCCGCCCAGCACCACGATGTCTTCGGCGGTGTACTCGTTGTTCCTGTCGTTAACCTCTTTTATGCTAATCTTGGTCTCCTATCCATAAAAGAAAGTTCCGCCCCAGCTAAAAACTAGCTTTGGCGAAACTCAGAAAATTGATCGAATATCTAACTACTCCCTGCATTAAGAAATTATACCACAAATGATGGGGGATGTGAAGGGGTTTTAATGGTCGTTTAGCATATTGGCAACGGCAAAATAGTCGAGGCTAGATAAAGAGGTAATCCGATACATCAGGGTTGGGGATCTGGAACAGTACCATCATTGCGAGGACCCCGATCTGTCTGGGGACGAAGCAATCTATGGCATAGCGCACATACAAAGACTGCTGAGAAAGAGGTGCAGGATACTTCCTGCTGGGGGTCTGGGGGTGCCCCCCAGCTTCAAAAAATCCCCCAAGATTGGGGGATATAGGGGGTTGATTGAAATTATTTCATTCTCATACAGATTGGTCATTGCTGGTGACCCTTGATGTATCGAGAC
>JAAXQM010000082.1 GCA_012974295.1 Dehalococcoidales bacterium | reverse complement strand
ACGCTAATGAGATTAATGGGTGCCGCTTTGAGGTATTGGAGGACGACGGTCATTTTCTCCCTATGGAGAGTCCGCAGAAATTCGTTGATTTGCTAACAAGCTTTGTCACTGATGTGTGTAACGGGTAGCCCTTTATCCTATCAGCACAACCTTATGCTGTAATTCTGTAACTGTATCATAAAGAAACAGGACTATTAGTTGGCAACTTGACAGAGCTAGTTTAGTATTGGCTGAGAAAAAGCTTATTTCTCTTCTTTTAGGAAAGCCAGTACTTCTCTATGGAATCTGCCTTTCATTTCTATAAAGAATGAATGTGACCCGTCCTTCACTTTGATTAGCTTAGCATTCGGTATTCTGTCTGCTATTATTTCTGAGGAACCAGGTCTAATGAGTTTGTCTTGTGTTCCCGTGATTACCAAAGTTGGAGCCTTAATCTCATGTAACCTGTCCAGCGCGTTGTGCTCCAAAGTAGCTTCATACTGTTCACGTACACCCTTGGTCGGTAGCAGAATGACATAGAATTTCGCAAGAACAGTAACAAACGTTCTATACAGCCTATTGCTAAAGGACATTGAGAATACAGTAGTTAGCAATCTCCCCATAGCAACTTTCTTTAATTCTTCATTAGAGCTATTATCATCGAAACCTATACCTTTATAGTACTCTGAAGTAAGTCCTCCCGTCTCGTCCCGATTGGCATAAGTACAGCCCAGGATAAGCTTCTGGACTCTCTCAGGGTAATTGACGGCAAGTTCCTGAGCAATCATACCCCCCATAGACACACCCAATATGTGAGCCTTCTTAATGCCAAGATGATCCATCAAACCCACCGTATCATCCGCCATCATCTTTGTTGAATAGGGACCGTCGGGTTTGTCGGTACGCCAGACACCTCTATTATCTAAGGTAATTACCTGGTAGTGCTTCTTAAAGAAACAGTTCTGGATAATCCAGCCTATCTTTGGCCCGGCAAATCCCATTATTAGAACCAAAGGTTCCCCACGCCCAGCCACACCATAGCTAATGTTAATTCCGTTTACATTTGCTTTCGGCATCTTATATCTCCATTCTATATTGGCACTTCATGTAAGAATTATGGCAGTAGGAACAGGCTAGATAAGACCCTAACACTAACCTACTATATATGTTCCTGTGCCTACAGCAACAAGTATCTGCTTATCGTTATGTAATTCCATTCGGGTCACTACTATCTTCCTGCCGATGCGCAGAATAGAGGCCGATGCAGTGAACTCTGAGCCTTTGGCTGGTCTTAGATAGTCAACCCTCAAGTCAATAGTTCCAATATTTATCAGCTTTTTCACTTGTTCTTGAGTGGGTTGATCTTCTACATCCTTTAATCGAGTCCAGGTAATTATATGGCCACCAATAATATCCATCACGGCAGATATAACCCCACCGTGTATAACACCACCCCCTGGATATCCGCACAAATCATCTCTCATTGTGAATTTTGCACGTATATCCTCAGAACCCACTATCTCAAACCAAACGCCAATGTATTCCTCCAGGGGATGCAGCTTTAGGCCTTTTGTCATTAATATCAGTTGCTCAACTTCGCTCATAGACTTGCTCCTCTCTAACTAATGTTGGTTTTATAAATAAGCTGGCGATTCCACTAACCGGCGTCCAATTATTCTACCATTTCTGGGGGCAGGTCATTTAATTGTCTTAGCCATGCCACCATTCTCTCATATCTGGGTGGCCATTATAGGACTTTACCCATCTTTTAAGAAACTAGTACAGGAACTCTAGAAAGCTTGTATAAAATCTCTCAATGCACTTGCTACCTCAACGAGCTTTCTACAATCTACGATATCAGGCGTATCTTTGGGAGTATGTGTTATAGTAGCCATCAACTCTACTACCTTTTGAGATGTAATTGCGATTGCCGGCTTCCCATTTTGGACAAAAATCATATGGTCCCCTTGATACCACGGCTCCCCCTCTACAATACAATCTTCATAAAGAGAATAGGCAGTGTTCCCTTGTTTATAGCCCACATCATCTACGTTGACGGCAACAACCATTTTGGTAAGGTCCTGCCCGTAACGACGCAGATAATCCATCTCCCCACCGGCGCTGTAGTAATCCTCCCCGTTAAACGCAACAATCTCAATACCTAACTTACCTTCATAATCTTGAAGCATTTCAGCGAGCAACAGCAGAACAACTGTACCTGAAGCGTCATCCAAAGCGCCAGGTGTGCTCCAGTAGGCGTCTATATGAGCACTAGCGACGATTTTCTGCGGTGCTGCCTGATTTTTTCGGGCAATGACGTTACAAGCCGTTGCTGGAATGCGCCTGGCTTGGATCGTTAGATGGCACACTTCTCCTGTTTCTGCCGCGACGTCCTTCCCGACAACATCTGTGCAATATACTGACGGTATATTGAAATCACCGTCCTCTATTAAAGGGAATGGATAGAGGGCGCCGACCAATTCTGGATTTTTCTCCGTAGCCGTGATAATAGCTGCCGGCTGTTTCTCCTCTAGGAGGGCATATATTCTCTTATGGTGGTCGGGGTTATAGAAGACAAAGTTCTTTGGCATCAACTGCTCAGCACATATGGCCCCTTGCATGAATAGGATTTTACCCTCGCACTGACAGCTTTCGAGTTCCTCGACCGTCGAAACTGATACCAATTCAGCTGTTACGTCACACCCCAGAGAAAACGGGCTGATATGTATTTCATAGGCTCGGTCCTGACAGACTAAGGACGTCTTCCCACTATCATGGTCCAGGCAGGGAAAGGGAGTTGTGTCAATCATGTAATCCCACTTCTTTACCATGGCAGCGAAGAATTCTGTCGCCTCATGGTTCCCCGACGAGCCGGTGCGCCGGTTTGGTTTTACGTTGCACAGCGTATTTAAGTAGGCAATTGCGTTCTTCAGGTATTTTTCTCTATTCATATCAATAATTCTACACTGATAGCGAGCCTCGAACAATTTTTTTTGAAGCTGATGGATAGCGCCAGTCAAGTCTCATTTAGAAATAATGACGAACTGCATATTTGGTATTAACGATGCATCCTATGTAGTAGCTTGTAATACTGCGTTATGCTAAGGTAAACGACGGTATAATGTAGATATGGGGGAATATTGTATACCGGTGGTTCGACCAGAAACTCCTGACGATATAGATTCTATCCGCTATGTCAACGAGCAAGCATTCGGCCAAGAAGATGAATCCATGCTTATTGAAAAGCTTCGAAAGCGCGGCGTTTTAGCGGTATCGCTTGTTGCTGTTCAGGACGGTGAGATTGTTGGGCATATTGCATTCAGTCCGGTAGTTGTGGAATCGGAAGATTCGAGCTTTGAGGTAATTGCTCTTGGTCCGATGGCGGTTCTTCCAATGTACCAGCATAAAGGGATCGGCTCTCAAATGGTTCTGGCAGGTCTCGAAGAGTGTCGCCGTCTTAGACAGGAAATAATAGTGGTGCTAGGTCACCCTGATTATTACCCGCGCTTCGGGTTTGTTTTGGCCAAGCCCAAAGGCATTGCTTGCGAATTTGAAGTCCCGGAAGAAGCCTGGATGATTTTAGAGCTAAGAGAAGAAGCTTTGGCGGGGAGGCGGGGTATGGTAAGATTTCAACCTGAGTTTAAACAGGATAACGGCTAACACATATCTTATTATCCGATTATCTACTATAACAACGGTCCATTTTGTCACCTCTTTCAAGGAAACAGCGTTTGGTACATATGTTAATGTTCTATGACGATACGGGTTTTTCTGAAAAATGAACCCCGTGAGCCTCTACCAGACTCTTAAATGTCCTCAGGTCAGCTTTTGCACGACGCATAATCATTCCACGTAAGAATGGGAGTAACAATCTTATGTAAAATGAGTTGCTCGTTCCGGACCAGAACATGGTCACATCCGTTCCATGATCTGTAGGATTAAGAATTGTCTCAACGCGGGCATCCATCCCTCCTCCCGATACTCGTGATACATATCTTCTACCAGATTCGCAATACTCCAACACATCCTCCATAATATGAGGGCGACCTTTCTCCAGATAATGCAGATGCGCAATCGCACCAATTTCTCCGGGTTTCCCTTTCACAACCTCGAATTTTACCAAACCACTTGTCCACTGCACTGCATTGCTTGGTTCCATAAAGGCCTTATCAACGATGTCAGGGGGCTGATTAATTGTGATATTAATTCTAAACTTTGTCATTTTCATATAGGGGATGGCTTTATGAAATAAATATCCTTCTTCATTATCGCTATTACCGTATATATTTCAAGTTACTTCTATTAAATTATGCCTTGATAGTATATTGTCGTAGTATAATACAGCAAACTATGATTACCGGCAGGGATTATGCTAATAGATAAGTATATAAATACTTTTCACTATAATGAAGTGCACAAAATTGAGATTAGTGCAACTCCAAAATATATCTACCCCCTTCTCAAAACCGTTAATTTCTACAGGTCAAAGCTAGTGAAGCTATTGTTTACAATACGAGGCTTACCGATAAAAATGTGCTCTGTGGAAGGTTTCATTAAGTTCGGATTCATATTACTCGAAGAAAATGTTGGGGAAGAGATTGTGATTGGTTTAATCTTTCACCCCATTAAGTTTAGACCTATCTCCGTTCCTCCGGACGAGTTTGCAGCTTTCAATGAGGGAGATCACGTAAAAGCCGTTATGAACTTTTTTATATCCGGTATTGATGAGAAGAGGTCACTACTTTCTACGGAGAGTAGAGTGTTTTGCACAAGTGCTAAAGCTAAGATGCTATTTACGCCATACTGGATACTGATTCATCGGTTTAGTGCTCTCATTAGAGTTGAGATGTTGCGCCTGATAAAACAAGAAGCGGAGGAGTCATTTCAACACTAGAGGTTACTGAAAAAGAGGTGCATGGTGCCAATTGCTGGGGGTCCCTCGTTGACCTCATAGATCTTCGAGCCCTTCGTGGCTTACGCTCATTTGCCTACCCCCACCGGAAGAACCTGACCCTAACTATAATACGTACGATTAACCAACCGGCTAATACACCTGGCTACCACAAATCTCTTCCTGTAATAGTATAAATATTTACATCTGTAACGGTGAGATGAGATGAATGAGGAACTAATCGCCCCCTGCGGCATGAACTGTGGAGTATGCAGTGGATACCTTGCTCTCAAATATGATTTAAGAAACAAGGGAATCAGGATG
>JAAXQM010000184.1 GCA_012974295.1 Dehalococcoidales bacterium | reverse complement strand
TCTTAAGGTAGGTCACGTACACAAAATATCTCATCTGCGCTATTGCATATTTCCACTGTCGGTCCTGAGCTTCATACCTGTGTGCGATTCTGGGTTCCGCGAACGAGTGCTCGTGAGCTGATCAGCGGCGAAAACGGCTGCTCCAATGGCCCCCATTAACTGAGGATCCGCCGGCAAATCAACGAATTCCATATCTAGCATCTCTTCGAGCTGTTTCACCACCCCGATGTTCTTAGCGATGCCACCCGTGATAGCGATATCCTGCTTAATGTTGAACCTGAAAAGCAGCCGCATTATATGCCTAGCCACGTTTCTGATTATTCCAGCGGCGATGTCCGCGTCATCAATCCCTTCCATCACCAAGTATTTGATTTTAATTTCAATCATGACGGAACAGGGATGTACCAGGGTCGCCGGTCTGGTAGCGCGGAGCGAAAGCGGACCGATATCGGAGATATCCACACCCAGGCTCTCGGCCATGAGCTCCAGAGCCCTTCCGGTTCCGGCACCGCATTTGCCGCTCATACGGAAATCCCTCAGGAGCCCCTTCTCATCCACGCTCAGAACCTTACAATCCTGGCCACCGCCATCAACGATGGTTCTTACCCTGGGCACGAGCCAAGTGGCGCCCCTTCCATGGCATGATACCTCGCTAAGATTGGCCTGGGCAAAGGGCACCATGTCGCGCCCGTATCCGGTGCTGACGCAACGATCTATATCGCTATACAAGATACCGAGGTTCCCGATCAAGCGGTCCATTACCTCAGTGGCCGAGAGCACGGCATCAGGGCGGACACGAATTATCTCGGAGCCCAGGAGGCCGCCGTCCCTCATCACCACCGCTTTGGCGCTCAGTGCACCTACATCGCATCCGGCAACAATCATCCTCTATCCATTCCCGGTTTCGCCCCAACAAGATCGCTCTCCTCTGCCAGCAGTGCAGCGCCAAAGGCAGCAACGATCTGCGGATCGACTCCCCCCAGATCGGCAAACTTGAGTCCCAAATGCTTCTCTACTTCTCTTGCCACGACGGCATTTTTGGCTACTCCACCTGTCATTGCCACTTCGGGAAGGATATCGATCCTTCTGGCCACGCTTGCTATCTTGCCTGCTACTGACAGGACAGCCCCGGCCAATACATCAAACCGGCTGTACCCCTCATTGATGGACGATATCACTTCGCTCTCGGCCAACACCACACACGTATTCGTTGTCCGAATAGGATTCTCCGAAGCAAGTACACAGGCGACCAACTCCTCCATCGTAAATTCCAATGCCTTTACCATCACTTCGATGAACAGCCCTTTCCCGGCGGCACAGTCCTCAACGATGGCTGTCTCAAGCAGATCCCCGTTCCATCCGATATTGGAGGCTATCAGGCTATGGCCCCCGACATCGATTACTGTTCTGACCTGCGGATTCAGCACTCTTAAGCCCCGAAGAAGGCAGGTTATATCTGGAGCAGTCCGATCGGCGAAGCGAACGGCCTTATGGCCGAAACCGGTAGACATGCATGGGATGACCCCATCCCCCGATACCCCGGCTCTTCGTAAAGCTCCTTCCATAGCCGCCACCGCTGCTTTATGAGGAAAGCTCTTGTAGGGGACTACTTCGTAGGCGAGTATATTTTTGTTCTCAGTGATAACTACCTTTGCCGTACATATCCCCAGATCGCATCCAGCATATATAAACCGTTTTTGTTTATTCTGTTGTTTCTTCGCATCTTCTGGCATAGTAAAAGCTCTGGATTGCACTTATAGCATATCTACTAGAACAGGCCAATCTTTAGTAGTAGCCGCTAAGGTGAGGGTTAATGAAGTAGTTGAAAAAATATATCGTGAGGTTGCAATGGTATGAAAAAGGCTACCCCTGATCTACTGCTCCTTTGCTATCGCTTAGAATTCCATTCTACTAAGAATTTACTTAATAGTTTATATACAACACTCACCTAGAAGTTATATTGATCTCAATTATTCATTCCTCTTCCAATAATCGGGGGCAGTAACCTTTTTTATTTTTTCTTCCTCTTCCAAGAATTCAAGGTGCGCCAAGGTCTCCATTAACGCCATTTGCCGATTAAAGAAATCCAAGCTTTGCCAGGGAATCCCTCCTTTTTGAGGTATCCAAGGTACCCTTGAGGCAATCTCATAGGCTACCAGTGGTCCATCTTTTAGAATATCAAGAATGACCCCTTTTCTTTTCTGATGGTGTTGAATTATTTCATCGATTCTCCTCTTGAAGTAATCGAAGTGATTGCCATGGCCAGGAAGGACAAGTTCGACATCGAGTTTCCTTAAATCCCTTAGAGAATTGAGATAATCCTTCAATGGATTGCTGACTAATAAGGGTAGAGCACTTATATCAGGAGTTATCTCTGCTATTAGGTGGTCTCCTGAGAGTAGTAATCTCTTTGCCCTTTCATAGAGACAGATATGCCCCGGAGAATGCCCTGGAGTCCACATGACTTCAAAGTTGAACAATCCCGTGCTAATCTTTTCACCGCCAGAGAAGTAGATGTCTGGTGATTCCATTTCCATAGAGAAAACATAATCAGGAATTTCGTTTTCAGGGAATCCATTCTTAGAGAGCCAATCTTTCATTACTTTAACTCTTTGTTCTTTGGGGATGTCTCTCAATTCAATGAAACGACTTTCTTTTTGATGCAAGGCTACTTTCGCTCCTGATAGCTGTCTCAGCTTACCTGCTAAACCTAAATGATCGTAATGGAAATGAGTAACAATTATTTGAGAAATATCTTGAAAATCAATACCTATTCTTTTTATTTCCTCCTCGAAGACTTTGAATGTTCTAGGATCATCCCATCCAGTATCAACCAGAAGCCATCCTGTATCTCCTTCAATCAAATATACATTGGTCTCAGCCACGATCTTTCCAATTTCTTCAGATATTGAGAAAGGTATAGGAAGCTTTAACTGATGAATCCCCGGGACAATCTCCATAGCTTTTTCCTCCAAAACAGAATTGATATTATCCTAGTAATTTCAATATTAAACCAATTCTTTTGGATATCTTCAATAATACTTGGCCTTGCGACCTTTTTTAGCTCTCCAAGGATTTTCACTTTACCGAAAGTGGGAACGCTTCTCTCGATTTGGTCACTGGCCACTTTGTGAACTCAACAAGTGAATCAGGCTCCTCCTTTCCAGGTTCCTCCCAGGGTTTACCCAAATCCATGTCATTGGCGATGACTCTGTAGCAGGTGTA
>JAAXQM010000113.1 GCA_012974295.1 Dehalococcoidales bacterium | reverse complement strand
ACAGGTCCACTCTCAATATTTTGCCGCTATAGCCAAAGGATGCCATATTTACTCTCCTTTTTTTACCATCTATCTCTAAAGCAATCGTGGCCTGATTATACCAAATCCCTGCTGCTGTATGATATCATAGTAAAAGTACAACTGGAGTTTGATAATGGAAAGCTATTTAAGATGCACCTATACCATTGATTGCGAAGCAAAGTCCGTAAAAGAGCAAGCGCAAATGTTGACCAATGGTCAGGAAAAGGTGATAGAGAAGGCTGTAGCTCTCTTCTATTTCGTAAGAGACCAGATTAAATACAATCCCTACGTGCCACTCTATACCCTTGATGACAACAAAGCGAGCGCTACGTTAGAGAGAGGCGAGGGGTATTGTGTGCAGAAGGCGATCCTTATGACTGCTCTGGCCAGGGCGGCAGATATTCCAACCCGTCTCGGGTTTGCCGATATACGTAACTATATAGTTCCTGAAAAAATAGCTAAGGCAATGAAGGGGAACAACCTGTTCATATATCACGGCTATGTCGTTCTATACCTGGATGGAAAGTGGGTAAAAGCCACGCCAACCTTTGATATAAAAATGTGTGAAGAAAATAGCATTATTCCAGTAGAATTTGACGGCAGAAACGATGCTCAGTTTCACCGGCACAATCAAGAGGGGAAATTACATATTGAATATGTTCAGGATCACGGCTACTATGACGATTTCCCCTGGGAGCAAATGTGTGAGGCCAGAACCGGGCACTATTGAACCGGATACACCTTGCACAATAATGCACGATTACACCACCCACCGGACAGCTCGTCGCAAGCCTCAGGCTCATCAAGTGTGAGCACATTGGCATTGGATTCCCAAACCCCGCTTAGTACCGGCTCGTTGGCTGACATTTCAGGAAACCACCAGTTAGCCTCGCAATTTACCACGTTGGGTAATATACCGTCGTTGTATCTCGCCTTTTGCTTGATCCTGCCTCTTCTGGTCTCTATATAGGCCCAGTCCCCGTCAGCTATCTCAAGCCTTTGGGCAGTATCGGGATGTATATCCATAAGCGGATCAGGGTGTTTCACCCGTCCCAGCTCCCGCTGCATGAACTCAGACTTGAACATAGGCATGAAGGTGCCACCGGTGTTTAGAATGAGTGGATAGTCCTTGGCAACCTCGGGGGTACTGATAGGGCTTTCCGGTGGCTCAGCATAGTAGGGAAGTGGGTCGTAATCCAGTTTTTCCAGGATACTGGAGTAGAGCTCGACCTTCCCTGAAGGGGTGGGGAAGCCGGTTTTCAACCAGGGTTGCATGTCGAACTCATCCGGGAACAGTATCGTCCTTTCCACGAACTCTTTGAAGCTGATACCCGTGGGCTTAAGGCGGTATTCGCTGGCCTCCTCGAGCGTCTTCCATGGCCAATACTCCTCTCCCTGTCCCACAGCGAGGGCAAGGCCTCGGAAGAACTCGTATATATCCCGGCGCTCTCCCAGTGGTGGTATCGGTCGCTCTCCACCGACTACAAGGCTGCCGAAGTCCATCATGTTACTGCACATCGGCCGTTCCATCCAGCTAGCACCCGGCAGGACGTAGTCTGCGAGCTGGGCTGATGGGGTCATCCACAGCTCTTGAACCACATTGAGCTCCAGGTTTGGGCTTTTCATCGCTTCATATACCAGCTTGATATTACCGGCCCACGATAGTGGGTTTGAGCCCCAGGCGATCAGAGCTTTTATGGGATACGGCTTCCCACTGAGGATGGCACGCCACAGCATTGGAGTATGTGCATTTGTCTGGACGCCTACCGGTGCCGGCACACCGTAAACACGTTCGATATTTTCTGATGTCAAGCTCCAGCCAGTGAGGCTAAGAAGACGGCAAACATCGGCTCCCATTTGCCTTCCTCTTTCGTCGGGTGAGAGGCGGTCGATCATGATGAGCTCTGACTCGGTAACGAACTTACCTCCGTTAATCTTTTGTCCCGGGCGTGTGATTAGGTCGCCGCCCCAGACGCCGAGGTCGCCGGTTATCGCCTTCATGATGATGCGGCACTGCTCGGTGCGTGTGCCATTTAACCCCAGCTGGTCGATGGCGACTGAGTATGGTATGAAGGCCGGCTTAGTCGTGGCGTACATACGTGCCGCAGCAACTATCTTCTCTGCGGGCACACCGGTAATTTCGGCAACCCTTTGTGGCGGGTACTCCTGAACCCGCTCTTTAAGTTTGTCAAAGCCCACAGTCCACTGGTTTACGAAATCCTTATCGTATAGTTCCTCGTTTATGATCACGTTCAGCCAGGCTAAGGCCAGCGCTGTGTCCGTGCCCGGTCTCAGCTGAAGCCATATATCAGCTATATCGGTAGTCTTAGTTCGTCTGGGGTCTACCGCGATCACCTTCACATCCCTCTTCTTCTTCTGGTTAAGTATGGCCGTCCAGGCTCTATGCCATGCTTGTGAGGGGTCGGTGCCCCAGTATACGACACAGTTAGACTTGTTGATGTTCCCGGCGAATCCGCTTACGTCACCCATAACAGCGGCGTTAATCGCCATAACATTGGCACTGCAGATAGTCCCGGCAGCGAATATATTATGGGGATTACCAAACAGGCTGAGGAAGCGGCCTCGTGGCCAGTAATCGTTGCCGCGAGCAGTACCCTCGAAAATGCCCAGCGTCTCCGGCCCGTATTTAGCCTTTAGGTCGTTTAGCTTGTCTCCTATTTCGGCAAGTGCCTGGTCCCAGGTTATCCTTTGCCATTTACCCTCTCCCCGCTCGCCCATCCTTTTCAAGGGATACATCAGCTGATCCGGGTGGTAGAGCCATTTTAAGGCGAGGCGGTTTCTTTCACAGGCGAATCCACGGGTTAGAGGGTGTGACCTATTGGGCTCGATCTTCACGATCTTGCCATTATCGACATGAACCAGCATACCGCAGTTACCGGAACAGAATGTACATACCGTCTTCTTGATTTCTATCTGTTTAGTCATATTGTTACCCCACTTACCTATCCAGCTTGAACTCCCATTGGCAGCAGATATCGCTATTGCCCTCTCTTGGAGGAAGCTGAAGTGCGGTGACCTCTATGTTTGGATTGAAGTAGTGAGCAATAATATTCATCATCTTCGGTTCCAGCTCCTGGCATATCAGTCCCTCGCGTCCCTGACCCTCTCTCTCCAACGCAAGCAATGTAGGGCAATTACGATAAGTCACTATGGCATAATCATCGTTTGTTACGTCTATATCACAGGCATAGGTTAAAGC
>JAAXQM010000200.1 GCA_012974295.1 Dehalococcoidales bacterium | reverse complement strand
CATCCAGTGGACCGTCCTGATCCTTGAAACGAGCATTCCTGATGATTTTTCGGCCATAACGGGTGAAAAAACCGCCATTCCTTGCGATGCGGGTAGGGAGGGCGCTATCAAAGATATCGATCCCCCGCGAGATACCAGCGAAAAGGTCCTCGGGTGATCCTACACCCATTAGATAGCGGGGTTTATCCTTCGGAAGCATTGCTACCGTTTCTTCCACGATAGCGTTAGTTATCTCTTTGGGTTCACCAATGCTCAACCCACCGATGGCGTAGCCTGCAAACCCTAAAGCGGTTAGGGAACTCACGGAATGTCGGCGAAGCTCCATAAAGGCGCCTCCCTGAACTATCCCGTAAAGGGCTTGGTCTGTCCTTTGCTTACTGCTGAGGCACCTCTCGGCCCAGTGATGGGTTCGTTCTACGGCTTCCTGCACTGTATTATAGTCAACGGTATAAGGGGGGCACTCATCGAATGCCATGATAATATCGGCGCCAAGTGCCTCCTGGAACTCGATCGATAGTTCAGGAGTTATGAAGTGCTCGCTACCATCGATATGAGACCTGAAACGCACGCCATCATCGTTGACTTCACTCAGATGAGCCAGGCTGAAAACCTGATAGCCCCCACTGTCGGTGAGGATAGGGCCGGACCAGCTCATAAAGCGATGAAGCCCCCCCAGCTTTTCGATGATTTTGATTCCGGGCCTGAGATAAAGATGGTAAGCGTTACTTAAGATCAACTTTGTCCCTAATGCGAAAAACTCCTGGGGGGTAAGGGATTTAACCGTTGCCTGGCTGCCAACCGGACAAAAAATAGGGGTCGGTACCGCTCCGTGGGGTGTAGTGAGCATTCCGGCGCGCGCTCCGGTATGGGAGCAGGATTTTATAACTTCAAAACTCAAGCATTCTCCCTTAAAAGGTGATCGGCAATGATTACCCGCTGGATTTCAGAAACCCCTTCGTATATCTCAGTGAGCTTGGCATCCCGGTATAGCCTCTCGATCTCCATGTCCTTCATATAGCCATAGGCACCATGAACCTGCATCGCCATTCTAGTAACATCGACCGCCGCCTGTGAAGCAAAAAACTTCGCCATCGCTGATTCCTTCATTATGCTCGCTCCCTGATCCCGTAGGAAAGCTGTTCTATAGGTTAGCCACCGTGACGCCTCCACACGGGAAGCCATCTCGGCAAGCAACCACTTTGTAGACAGCAGCTCTGCGATGGGATTGCCATAGGCCTTTCTATCCCGTGCATAGTTTATGGAGAGATCCAGAGCACCCTGCCCAACTCCCACGGCCTCGGCAGCTACAGCTAACTTCCCCACGCTTATCGCCTCCAGCATGATTTTATACCCCGTGCCTGGCTCACCGAGGAGATTTTTCTCAGGCACTCGAACATCATCGAGGTAGATTACTGAGGGGGAGAGCCCCCTCACACCCAGGGTTTCACAGGAATAACGCATATTATACCCAGGGGAGGAGGTCTCCATTATAAAAGCGCTCACCCGTCCCGTTTTGTCTTTTTCGTCCCTGGCGAAGACGATTGCCACCTGGGAGGCTGGGGAAAGGGCGACGAATTGCTTCTGGCCGGTGATGATATAGTCACTGCCATCCGGTCTGGCCCTCGTCTCGATAGCCATGGGATCGGAGCCGGTGGCCGACTCCGTGAAAGCAAACGAGGAGAGATTATCCCCTCTAGCCAGGGGAATGAGGAATCGTTGCTTCTGCTCCTCAGTTCCATAGCGGAAGATGCTCTCCTCCGCCAGACTATTTACCCCAATTATGGCTCCGGCAACCATGGATACGCAGCTGAGTTGCTCGATAACCAGAACCCATCCCGTATATCCTGCCCCAACGCCTCCATAGTCGGGGGGATAGGGCAGACCGAAGTATCCCATGCTGCCCATCTCCTTAGCCAGTTCGAAAGGGAATTCGCATTTGCGATCGATCTCCATAGCCACGGGCTTTACCCATCTCTGGGCAAAATCCCTGGCCATGCTCTGGATCATTTTTTCCTGTTCGTTAAGCGCAAAATCCATTTATTTCTCTCTCGCCCTTTATGGAAATTGGACTATTATGAAGCTGTTATTGATACTCACTGGCGTTAAATTAACGTCAATTGTGGAATGCTGCCCTTATTACTCAGATATGCCGATATCTGTTGAGGCCTCTTTGTCGTGATCATTTAAGTCTCCTCATGCTAGCCACAGGTCTAAGGCCATAGTGAGGAAGAGAATCCCCAGATAAGGGAAGGCGGTCATCTTGTAAACCCGCCAGGCGTCGTGGGAGATACCGGTGAACACGAGGCGGGCAGTGGAAAAAACCGTTAATATACCCATGACAATTGCAACAATCAGATAAGGCATACCGAAGCCACGATCGCTGAAATAATAAATAGCGATGGAGCTGGCAAGGAGAAGCACGGCCAGTCCAAGAAGTACCTTTACCCCGTCTTTTATCTCCCAGGACATAGGGAAATAGCAAATGCCAGCCTGGCGATAATCCTCCCGATTAGCTATCATCACGCTCCATACATGGAGGGGTGTCCAAATCGTGATCAGGATACATAGAAGGAGAAGTGTTAAATCTAGCTGGTGACTGATCGCTACGTAACCGATAGCCACAGGGGCACAGCTCGCTATGGCCCCCTGGGGCCAAGCGCAGGTTATTCTCTTTCTCCATGTCACCGCTACTATAATTCCGACTAAACCAAAGATGAAGCACAGGTAGTGCAGGAACCATGCGATTGTCAGTGCGCCGATCGCCAGGCCTATCGCCCATGGCAGCATCTTCCACGCCGGGAAAATCCTCTTTGAAGGGAGAGGGCGATGTTTTACCCTTTCCATCCTGGCATCGACCTCCCGGTCGAGGTAGTTGGTGAGGCCATTGGCAGCGCCGCTCCCCATAAGAATGGCTAGCGTGGCGATTAGCAGCGTGTCCAGTGGTGGTTGGCCTCCGCCGGCGATCACCGCGGCGCAAAAGCCGATGAAAGCAAGCAGGATAGTTTCACGTGGCTTTAATACCTCGATATAGTTCCATATCGATATAACTATTATTTTTGTTTGGGTGTTTGCAGTAAACACTGAATTAGCCCCTTATAGTACGCTCGCAAGTATATAGTTATACCCCGACGTATTCAGTTTTCCATCAAATAGAGACTGCTGAAATAGCCTCAATCAACCCCCTGTATCCCCCAATCTTGGGGGACTTTTAAGGCTGGGGGACACCCCCAGACCCCCGGCAGGAAGTATCCTGCACCTCTTTTTCAGCGGTCTCAAATATATGAGGTGATGTCACCCATGATTATGTCAGTAGCTCATTGAGCACGCCTGCCACATACTCCTGAGGTACATCGTCCCTGATGGTGGTCTGGCCGATACCTTCAAGCAAAACCCACTTAATCGCCCGTTCTCTTACCTTCTTGTCCAACGCCATTGCCTGTACTACCTCATTCCGATCCACATCGGAGCAGTACGTAGGCAGTCCAAAACCCTCCAGTAGCTGAGCCTGTCGTGCCACGATGTCATGTGAGATAAGACCCAGCCGCTCACTGAGCATGGCTGCCCCCATCATACCGATGGCGACCGCTTCCCCGTGAAGGAAGCGCTCATACCCGGTGGCTGCCTCTAGCCCATGGGCGATAGTGTGCCCGTAATTTAATATCATGCGCCGCTCCTGCTCCTTTTCGTCCTCACCAACTACTGTCGCTTTGAGCATGGCGCTTCGCTGGATGGCCTCTATTGATAGGGCAGCCTCCAGAGATGACAGTTCAGATATATGGGCCTGCAGAAAGTCGACTAACTCCCCGTCGAGGATAAAGCCGTGCTTTATTACCTCCGCCCACCCCGAGACCAGTTCCCTTTCCGGCAGCGTAGTCAGGGTGCTCACATCGGCGATGACCAGAGAGGGCTGATAGAAGGCGCCTATTAGATTCTTCGCCATGGGGTGGTTGACGGCGACCTTGCCTCCAATGGCAGCATCTGCCATGGCGATAAGTGAGGTGGGTACCTGGACCAGGGGTAAGCCGCGGAGGAAGGTGGCAGCAACAAAGCCAGCGAGGTCACCCACCATGCCCCCTCCAAGAGCGACTATGGCATGGACCCGCTCAGTCTGGCGCTCCACTAGCCAGTCGTAGAGCTTCATGGCGGTATGGAAAGTCTTTGTCGTTTCTCCTGGGAGCACACTGAAGGACGCAGCTTTGAAGTCAGCCTGCTCCAGAGACGTGCTCACCGGGGAGCCATGGCGCAGAAAGACATTCTCATCGCTGATGATGCTGGCACAGTCGCTGAGACCAAGCTGGCGCATCCGTCTCCCCAGATCGCCCAGGATACCCCAACCTACGAAAACGGGATAGCCCTGCGTGGGTGTAGTAACCACAAAGGGGGTACTTTCATGGTAAGAGGCAACGCTATTCCGGTGGCCTACCTGGCGAAAGCCGTGGATAACCTCATCGGCAACATCATTGATAGACAGGTTATCGGTGTACACTGAACGATCGGCTGTGGCGTAATACGGCTGGCGCGCCGCCTTAAGCTGCTTGATTTGGCCTGGCGGGTCGTCTACGGCAAGTAGTGGGCGCACCACTGTGCTTGTCTCTTGTGCGGCATTGAGGCGTTTGTAGATGGTCTGAGGCCGTGCCTCAAGGCAGATAACCACCCCGTTATCAGAAAAAAGCTCCCGGTTGCGCCAGTCGACGACTGCCCCGCCGCCGGTGGAGATAACGGCTTCCTTCCCTTTGCATACTTTCTCCAGGACCTGGCTCTCCAGTTTCCGAAAATGCTTCTCGCCGTCCTGAGCGAATATATCTGGGATGGATTTCCCAGCAAGTGCGACGATCTCCTCGTCACTGTCTATGAACTTCCACCCCAATCGCCGTGCCACCTCTTTCCCTACCACCGATTTGCCGGTGAAGGAGAAGCCGGTTATGATGATATTTTTGCTTTTTTCGATCATTAGCTGGTTGTTATTATATCCTTGGTATTCTCGGCATGTTTCCTTTTTCGCTCCGCACGATATCCATACTACATCTTATTTATCTCACCAAGATAGCTTTTATAATTACGCACTGTCTCCTTGACGTGATCGCCTCCAAATTTTTCCAGCATAGCATCAGCTAGAACAATGGCGAGCATGGCTTCGCCAATGACACCAGCAGCAGGGACTACACAGACATCACTACGCTCGACATGTGCCACGACCGACTCGCCCGTTTTGAGGTCTACTGATTGTAATGGTTTGGCCAGGGTGGGGATTGCCTTAACCACTGCTTTTACCACTACAGGCTCACCGTTGGTTATACCACCTTCGATGCCGCCAGCTCGATTTGTTTCGTGTTGCCATTTTCGCCCTGCTCTCTCGATAATATCATGGGATTGGGAGCCTGGAAGGTTTGCCAGCGAGAAGCCGGCACCGATCTCTACCCCTTTTACTGCATTAATGCTCATTATCGCCTGGGAGATTTTCCCGCTGAGTCGACGGTCCCAGTGAACATGGCTCCCCAGCCCTATGGGAACGCCAGTGGCTACTACTTGAAAGACACCTCCCAATGTGTCGCCGTCTGCCTTTGCCTTATCTATTACGGCCATCATCTTCTTCTCGGTCTCAGCCTCAGAACAGCGAACCGGCGATTTCTCCACATTATCCCAGTGTATTTTCCCGCTTCCATCGTTCTTTGCATATACACCCCCAATGGCAATCGTATGGCTATGAATCTCAATACCGAACTCTTTGAGAAGCTTTCTTGCTACTGCACTGACTGCGACACGCGCCGCTGTCTCCCGGGCACTGGCTCGCTCCAGGATGGGACGAATGTCGTCCAGACCATATTTAATTGTCCCGGCCAGATCGGCATGGCCAGGCCGGAGGCGGGTAACTTTCTCGCTCTCTGTCTCCGTGGTGGCAACCGCCATGATCTCCTTCCAGTTCTCCCAATCGCGGTTTCGAATAAGTAGCGAGATGGGGCTGCCTATAGTAAGCCCGTGACGTACCCCGGAGAGAATTTCTGCCCTATCCTGCTCAATCTTCATGCGGGCCGAGCGCCCATATCCCCCCTGGCGCCGCGCTAGATCGTAAGCGATATACTCCTCATCGAGGGACAGCCCCGCTGGTACCCCCTCGATGATGGCAGTAAGTGCACTGCCATGCGATTCTCCCGCGGTTAGATATCGAAACATTTTATACCAGCCCTTCCCCGCGACGTTTCAAGCGGCTATTCCTGAAGTGCCTCTTGTGCCGCTGCAAACATTATGTCTATTGGTGCTTCCTTTCCCGTCCACAGGTCGAAGGACATTGCACCCTGATAGACGAGCATGGCAAGGCCGCCCAGGGTTTGTGCCCCTACCTTTTTTGCATCAGCAAGCAGCGCCGTCTCAAGAGGATTGTACACCACATCATAGACCAGAGCCCCCTTCGTTAGCAGCTTCGCCTCCACTGGCGATCTTCGCTCTGTCTCGCTATGCTTCATCCCTACCGGCGAGCAGTTTACTATAAGGTCGCAGCTCGATAATGCCTCCTTGAACCGCGTATCATTCTGCGAGACTGCCGTTACCTCCGGGAGAGGGTACATATTATAGTCCAGAGAGGTGATCCCTCCTACATCCTTAGCATCGAGACAACTTCTCGGCGGCGGCCCCTGCGTGCGCGCAAGGCTTCGCACCAGGTCGGATACAAGCTTGTACGCTTGCTCTGCAATAATGTCCGTAAAGGTTAGGGACTTCGCCCCTGCCCTTGCCAGGGCAAAGCCCGCCGCACGAGCTACACCTCCGGCACCGATAAGCACCGCGCTCTTACCGACCGGATCAAATCCCCCCTCTTTTCGTAATGCCATTAAAAAGCCGCCGGCATCCGTGTTATAACCAACCAGCCGACCACCGCGATTCGCTATGGTATTCACCGCACCAATTTCCAGAGCGAGGTCATCGAGTTCATCCATTAAGGATATCACCGCTTCCTTATGGGGTACGGTAACATTAGCACCGAGATATTCAGGATCGCGCAGTCGATTTACAGTAGTTACTAATTCCGATGGCTCTGTTTCCCAGGCTTCATAGCTCATGTCGAGCTTATAGTGGCCAAACGCTGCCCGATGCATAGCGGGGGACACCGAATGCCCCAACGGGTAGCCGATGAGGCCCATATATTTCGTCATTTATTTGTTCCATCAAGGTAAGCCTGCAATATTATGGCCGCTGCCATGGCATCGATCTTCCCTTTTCGCTTCTTCCTTTTCATTCCTGTATCAATCAGTAAGCGCTCTGCTGTAACGGTGGATAAACGCTCATCCCAGGTATCCACAGGAATATCGACATGCTCAGCAAGCGCTCCGGAGAAAGAGAGAGTCTCTTCTGCCTGCGTACCGATATCGCCGTTCATTAAGCGGGGAAGCCCAACCACGATGCGCTCCGCCTTGTACTCCTCGACCAGGGCCATGATCAGTTCCATATCTGTCTCTTCCACTCTCCTGTCAATTACAGTGAGGGGGATAGCGAGTAGTCCTTCGGCGAGAGCTACCCCGATTCGCTTCTCACCGACGTCAAGTCCCAGAATCGCCATGTTTAGTTACCAAATCTCTCACCAGGTTTAGGGCATTATCCAGCCTGTTAATATCCTTACCTCCGCCCTGCCCCATTTCCGCCCGGCCGCCACCGCGGCCACCGGTGACCTGGGCAACCTGCTTCACGATCTCGCCAGCATGCAGACCCTTTTTTACCAGGTCCGGCGTGAGCATTGCCACAAAGTTAGCCTGATCGCCATATACTGCTCCCAGGACAACGAATATACTTTCTAAGCTATCCTTAATCAAGTCACCCGTCTGGCGCAAAGCTTCCATATTTGAGGCGGGAACCCGTGCCGTAAGCACCGGGATTCCGTTTATCGTGACCACATCCCCAAGCAATGATCCTACAGCATTCTTTGAGAGCTCACGCTCCAGTGCAAGGGCTCTTTTTCTTTCGGTATCGATTTCGCTATGGAGGGCGGCGATGCGGCTCTTAATCTCCGAGGGAGAGGCTTTGAGATCCTCGGCAACCTCATCGATGATGGAGAGCTGCATATCGATATAACTCTCGGCGCCTCTACCGGTTACCGCCTCGATCCGACGTAGCCCGGCCCCGATGCTGCTCTCGTCAACTACATGGAAATAACCGATCTCTCCTGTTGCCTTCACGTGGGTGCCCCCGCATAGCTCAGTGCTGATCGGTGGCTTTCCGATTTCCAGCACCCGCACCTCATCGCCATACTGTTCCTCAAAGAAAGCAAGCGCGCCCCTATCCAGTGCCTGTTGATAGGGCATATTACTGGCCGTCACTTTAAAGTTCTGGCGTATCTTCTCGTTTACTTTATGCTGAATCTGTGATAGTTCCTCTTCCGTCACCGCGCTGGGGTGAGCGAAATCAAACCTGAGGTGATCCGGATCTACCAGAGAGCCTGACTGCCGCACATGTCCTCCCAGTACTTCACGCAGCGCCGACTGGAGTAGGTGGGTTGCGGTGTGATTACGCGCGATGTCCTGGCGGCGTTCTCTGTTCACATGCGCTTTGACAGTGTCACCCACTGATATTTCTCCTTCGACTACATTGCCTTGGTGGATTATCACATTAGGAATAGGTGAAATGGAATTAATGACCGCGAAGCGACCACGTGGACCAGTAATCTCACCAGTATCACCAACCTGACCACCCATCTCGCCATAGAATGGTGTCTCAGAGAGATACACCACTACTTCCTGACCTTGCTCTACACTTTCTATCGCCTTCCCATCTACGGTTAAGGCTGTTACCTGGGTGTCACGCCTCAAAGATTTATAGCCGATGAAGAGCGTTGGGAGCACCTGCAGTTTCCCGGTGCCCGTGAACGAGGTCTTACCTGGAACAATACGTGCCCGCCCCCGCTGGCGCTCCATCTCCGCCTCAAAGCCTTCCAAATCCACTGAAAGCCCGTTTTCAGCGGCGATCTCAGCGGTGAGCTCTTTCGGAAAGCCATAGGTATCGTATAGCTTGAAGATATCCTTACCGGATATGGAATCTTTCCCGTTGCTCTTAGTTTCCTCAACAAATCCGTCGAGCAGATTGAGGCCCACGTTCAGGGTCTGGTCAAACCTCATTTCCTCTGCTGCGATGGTGTTGAGGATATTTTCTTGACCTCTTTTAAGCTCAGGATATGTTGACCCCATTTGTGCAATAACAGCCTGCGCCAGCGTGCCGAGGAACTGCTCCTCCATCCCCAGTTTCCTGCCAAAGAGAGCAGCACGCCGCAGCACACGCCGCAGCACATAGCCCCTTCCCACGTTGAAGGGTAGCACACCGTCGCCAATCAAGAACGTAATGGCACGCGCGTGCTCTGCCACTACCCTAATAGCCCTATCGGTAGCCTCATCCTCCCCATATTTTTTACCAGTCATATCACCGACGAGTTCTATGAGAGGAACGAACAAGTCGGTATCATAAACCGAGGTTGCTTCCTGCATCGCTGCTGCGGTTCGTTCCAGCCCCATACCGGTATCTATGTTGGGCTTGGGTAACGGGATGCGGCTGCCATCGCTTTGCTGGTCGTATTGGGTGAATACCAGGTTCCATATCTCACTGAAGCGGCTGCAATCGCAGTTCGGTCCGCAGTCGTGACTACCGCAACCAACACCCTCACCGTGGTCGTAGTGAATCTCGCTGCATGGCCCACATGGCCCGGTATCACCGGCTGGCCCCCAGAAGTTCTCCTCATCGCCAAAGCGAATGATCCTCTCTTCGGGTAAGCCTAACTCTCGCCAGTAATCGAAAGCCTCATCGTCATCCAGGTATATTGTCACCCACAGGCGCTGCCGGGAAAGCCCTAACCTCTGTGTTACAAACTCCCAGGCCCACTGAATAGCCTCTCTCTTAAAATAGTCGCCCACGCTGAAATTACCCAGCATCTCGAAGAACGTAAGATGTTTTGCGTCACCCACACAGTCAATGTCCGTGGTACGAAAGCACTTCTGGCAGGATGCCAGGCGGGGATGCGGTGGAGTTACCTCACCGGTGAAATAACGCTTTAATTGCACCATTCCCGCAGTGGTCAGCAGTAGCGTGGGGTCCGACTTTGGTATCAGGGAGGAACTGGGAATCAACCGATGCTCCTTCTCCTTAAAAAAAAGAAGGAATATCTCACGTATTTCGTTACTATTCACACTTAACGCCTTCCTAGGCGATTTTAGAGTAACATAGGGTACTATGTCAATGAGCGGGTATCCCCTTTATCCGTGTATCGAAAGAGAAGCTAGACCGACTTCTACCATATCTGTCACTACCCGATTCCTACCGTACTAGTCATTGCCCGATCAAGTCGGGCAAATCCATAAACTGGTTTCAGTATACCTCCTGGATCATCCGGTCAAGCCGAATGATGACACCTTAGCCATATAATGACCATTAAAAAGAGTCGAGACTGCTGAAATAGTCTTAATCAACCCCCTATATCCCCCAATCATGGGGGATTTTTATAGCTGGGGGACACCCCCAGACCCCCGGCAGGAAGTATCCTGCACTTCTTTTTCATCGGTCTCGATTCGAATGCAAAGCTGCGCTGCTTCGCTTGGATTATCACCCATCAGGGTGGTCCTTTCACTATGAACTCACACATTAATAATCCTATCTCAGCTTGACAATACTGGAGCCCACATGATAAGCTTTTGACACCCGCCTATGACACGTTCAATCGAGCGCGAAAGCCAATCTGAATCAACAAATAAAGAGTCGGGTGCATTGGGAGAAACAATGCCACCCGAAGCTAGTAGACCTCCGTTGCAAACGTTATGTAAAGACCTTGAAGGTCACAGGAATCTCATTATCGCGAGCAACCGGGGTCCCATCGATTATTCCCTTAATGAAGCGGGTAATCTTAAAGGACGCCGGGGCAGCGGTGGTGTAGTCACGGTTCTCAGTGCCTTAAGTCAATACATGGACCTCACCTGGATCGCTAGCGCCATGGGTGAGGGAGATCGCCGCGCTTCAGAATTGGCACACGGTAGACGTTTCAAGGCTCCAATACAAGGACACAACCTTCACCTTCGCTTTGTCGTTTCTTCAGGGAGTACATACTATCAATTCTATAGTGTAATCTGTAACCCGCTGCTGTGGTTCTTGCAGCACCATATGTGGAACTCCTCTCATACTCCCAATATCGATGCCCGCGTTCGTACTGCCTGGGAGAACGGTTATAAAGCTGTGAACCAGACCATCGCTGAAGCGGTGATTGCCGAAGCCTCAGATAGTGAGTTACCCCCACTGGTTATGCTCCATGACTATCATCTGTATCTTGCCGCAGGTTACATTCGAGAACAAATCCCCAATGCCATAATTCACCACTTTACTCATATACCGTGGCCTGGCGCTCGTTATTGGCAGCTCCTGTCCCGCGACATGTGCGATTCTATCTGCCGGGGGCTTTGTGCCAACGATATTGTAGGCCTACAAACCCAGGAGGATGTCCATAACTTCCTGCATACGTGTGAAGTTTTTATTGAAGGGGCTGAGGTTGATTATCGTGAACGCAATATTCTACTTGATGGCCGTCAGATCAAGGTCAGATCGTATCCTGTCTCCGTTGATGTCGCTAACTTGCGACGGCAAGTCCGGTCGCCATTATTTAAAGAATATGGGGAGAAGCTTCAACCC
>JAAXQM010000195.1 GCA_012974295.1 Dehalococcoidales bacterium | reverse complement strand
CGCTATTCCGAGATGATCCAGGCTGCAGGCAAACGCTCGATTGCGCTCCCTGCAGGCCCGCTGGCATGGTTTACGAATCTTTCCTGGAAGCTGCATCTTCAATCTAGTTCCCCGGGTGGTGTGGATATACTCACGCACCCAATTGTTGTAAATACAGAAAAGGTACGTAAAGCGACCGGATACGAGTTCCGCTATACCAGCAGGGAGGCATTCAATGCCTTCATGGATAAGATGAAGGAAATTGTCTGAGAATCTGGCATTCGATACAGGTTTGTATGTATATCTGGAATCGTTGAGGTAAGATAAACGGCCTGTGCTGTTAAGAAGAGGTAGATCTCATTTTCAGATAATGATTATTCAGGCCCGCTCAGATAACAAACAAGTATGTTAGATGGGGTAATTGCTATAGAGACCACTGAAAAGAGGTGCAGGATACTTCCTGCCGGGAGTCTGGGGGTGTCCCCCAGATTTAAAAATCCCCCAAGATTTGGGGGATATAGGGGGTTGATTGAGAATATTTCAGCGGTCTCGCTATAATGCCGAGTGAGCAATACTTCGAGCAATAGCTATGCCCAAGGGCTTACTGGCTCTTGCTGCCGCGAAATACCTTTTCGATACCTACTTCCATTCTCCAGAAGCTATCCGATACTTTTATGAATAGGGGAAATATTGGGGCAAAGGCATTGGTCAGTTTCAGCGACGGGCCGATAGATGGGACCACCATCTTTGCCATGAGTGGATTAAACGGTTTCATGATAGGTGTTGTTATGTTTACCATAAGAGATATGATACCCGTTGCTAGTTTAGATTCAGCTAGATGACCTGCATATCTAATCAGAGCGGGAAATAACGGTGTCAGGCCTTCCACTGTTTTAACCAGATCATTCTGCGTTCCTTTATTCGCCAGCATCGATTTCAAAGACCCTTCAGGTAAAGCACCCATCAATGGGTCCGATGCTTTCAACACAGGTACTAAAAGAGGTGCTAAGCGTACTTTCTCGAGTTCGGCTAATATATCAATTATCGTTACCATATTGTTATACCCCCATGGATTCAGCGACCAGTTCAGTTATATCCTTAACATCGATCGGCTCTTTCGCCCTCTCCATGACATCGACGAAATGCGTTTTGCAGAAAGGGCATGCCGATGCGAGAACAGTTGCGCCTGTTTCCTTGATAAACGGTATCTTAGCAGTTCCGATATCTAATGCGAGCTCCGGGTTGGATATTTTTACCCCGCCACCGGCACCGCAGCACCCTGCCGCATGCTCGGTGGGGTACATCTCAACCAGATCAATCCCCGGTATCGCTTTTAATACTGCTCTCGGCTCAGCATAGATACCCATTTCCCTTCCCAGATGGCAGGGGTCGTGATAGGTAACCTTTGATTTAATCGGCTTTTTAAACTTTATCTTTCCACCTGAAACCAGCTCATACAGTAATTCGCTTATATGCATAACCTTGAATGGCAGCTCTCCCGCGAAACGTGGCCAGTCCTTGCTTATTCCCATGTAGCCTTCAGCACATGAGGTAACGAGCCTCTTAACGTTATGGCTCTTTAGCAGCTCTACATTGTGCCGGATCATCTTCTCTGCCGTGTCCACATTCCCACTTCTCAGCAGTACCGAACCGCAACACCATTCATCAGACAGAACGGCAAATTTAATATCAGCATGTTGCAGTATTTTTGCAGTTGCCTTAGCGATCTCCTGTCTCCTGTAGGCTATGCTGCAGCCTACGAACAGGACGGTATCAGGGATCTGGGTTATATCGAGGCCTTCTGCCCATGCCGCCCTGTTTGCATGGGGTGCTCCATAGGGGTTATAGTTTTTCTCGATGCTTTCAGCCATTTTTTTCAGTGGCTCCGGCTGGAAACCGTAGTCAACGCAGTCAGCCCGCATTGCTTCCAAAATGGCGACTGTTTGAATGGGCTCCAGTTCTGCCCCAAGTGGGCGCATGAGTTTGGGTAACAGGGTTTTCAGTGCACTTCCGCCCATCTGGGCTATCATATTGCCCATAGGTTTACATATCTCTTCGCATGAGGCACAGGTAGTACAATTGTAAACGGAGTTGGCAACTTGTTCAGAGTATTTCAATGACCCCTCTAACAAATAAAATGCCATTATATTGTGACCCCTGGGTGAGTTATCTTCAAATCTTAGCTGTTCAAAAGCTGGGCATGTCTTATAGAACCCACCTTCATCAACCACAGTTCCTGTGCACATGGCACAGTGATTACATGTCCATATTTCTCGTGCATGCTCCTCAATTCTCATTATTCTTCCTCTAGACCAAGCCCATGGACCCCTGGATTCATAATGTTGTTTGGATCTAGAGCTTTCTTAATCGTTTTCATGAACGATATATATTCTGGCTTGAATCTCTTCGTCAGAAATTGACTCTCTTTTCCAATGCGGTAAAGCGCCGCATAACCGGTATCCATGTAGGACTCCACTATCTCGCTATACTGATCTTGAGCCAGTTTCAAATTTTTGGGGTCCATGAAGTCACCGGGTGTCATTGCAAATGTATTGGAAACCCCTCCTCTACAGAGCAGTTGAGCGAAAAGGAAGAAGTGCTCGGCTCCTATCATAGGTACAGAGCCGCTCAATGACTCCTCATCTCTTTGCATGATTTCCAACGCCTTCCCCACCACTTTCTGCCATTGAGGAAGATGGGCTATAGAACAGGTATCACTGCCGTTGGGCCCCATAACTTTCCCAAATGTTGCTCCTCCCATCCACTCCGTCTCATTTTTTATTGATACGCCAAGAGCGCGCATTATACCTTCTATTGGTAGGGCTTGGCCACCAAACTCTTTTGCCATTTTATCGATGGCCTTTTTTTGTGCCTTGAATATATCCTTGTCGTACGCTTCTGTAGCAAAAATGGCAATATCTCTCTCCCCTATCAGCGGCCGCATGATTTTCCTTAGAGACTCAGGAAGAGTATAGTAAGCAAGGCCCCAGAGATCCGTGACGTAACCGTGCCATTCCAGCTTCATTACGAATTTTAGCTGGGAATCTGTATCGGGGAAGGTGTAGGCGAGTGTATCGGAGAACTCCGGAATGGGGTACGTTCTTATGGTGAATTCCGTTATTACTCCGAATGCCCCTGCTGATCCAAGGAAAATGCCCACCAGGTCATACCGCCTCCCAGCGTGGCTCCAAGGAAACCGTGGGGACCCTTGCAGCCAATGGTAACTCCGGATTTGGCAAGCTCATGATGCAGTTCCCCCCACCTTATTCCAGGCTGAACTCTTGCGGCGTTTAATCCTTCCTGCAAATGGAGGACACGATTCATATCCGTCATGTCGAGGATTATGCCACCCGTTTTCTTCAGGGGGGTCACGGCCCCGGTCATATCTGAGCCTGCTCCTCTGGGTATGATCGGGAATTTATATTTATTTGCCAGTATAAGAATTTTTGAGACTTCCTCGGCGGAGTGCGGTTTGACCACTATGTCAGGCGGACCATATTTATCAGATAGTGGATGAAAGAAGCTACCGGCGAAATCCTCTATTGCGTAGGTCCATCTGACGACCTCATCTGCCCGTACACGCTTCTCCCCAACTATTCCCTCCAATTCCTTCAATATGTTTCTTGTTGCTACCGCTTCCATATTCTTGCCCCCTTTAGCCAGGATAACCTGTTTTCATTATATTCTATCGGTATTCCTAATTTCCACTATTTCTTGTCTTGGTACTGACCCTTGACCTTGGACACGCACCATACCCCGCCGTTTTCCATTTCGGCGACGCATCTGTTGCAGTGATCGCAATTCGATGCTTCCCAGTCGCCCCTCTCCATTCTGCGGACCAGGTCAGGGTCCCTGATCAGGGCTCGACCTAACTCTACGAATTCGAAACCCTCTTGCATGGCCTTTTCCATGTTGTCGATAGAGCAGATGCCCCCGATCAAAACTACTGGGATACTTACCGCATCTCTCACTTTCCGGGACTCCTCGAGAAAGAACATCTCTTCGAAGGGATAAGTCTGAAGGAATAAACCGCTAAAAAGCCGTAAACCTGTCTTTTCTACAATACTTTTCGGACCCTGTAGCCACTCCTTTAGCGGTATCCTTCCCCGCATCATGTAAAACGGGGTCTTCGCTGTAAATCCGCCGCTGAGGACAAGTGCGCTGGCTCCCTCTGCCTCGTATAGCTTGGCTACCTCAACCGCTTCGTCCAGTTCCAGGCCGCCCTTGAAGCCATCACTGAGGTTCATCTTGACTAAAATCGGGAAGTCCGGCCCGACGGTTTCCCTTACATGTTTGATTACCGAGGCGGGAAAACGCATGCGGTTCTCCAGAGACCCGCCATAGCTGTCCTGTCGCAGATTGGTGTATGGCGAGAGAAACTGACTGAGCAGGTATCCGTGCCCGGAATGAATCTCCACAGCATCGAAACCTGCCTTAATGGCCAGTGCGGCTGCTTTGCCGAAATCCTCCTTTACCCGATTTATTTCCTCCTCGGTCATTTCATGGGCAAATGCATAGCGGAATGTGCAGAATTTGCGGGATGCCCCAATCGGTCGGCCACCGATGACGTGCTTGTTGGAAAAAAATCCACAATGTCCGAGCTGTATATTGACAGCAGCACCCTCTAGGTGAACGGCATCGGTCAGTTTCCGTAGACCCGGCACGATCTCTTCCCGCATCCATATCTCATGGCCAAAGGCGCGACCGTCGAAAGACACCGAACAATAGGCTACCGTGGTCATGGCAGTGCCACCGGCTGCTACCTCTCGATGATGATCCGTTAATGCGTCAGAGGGAGATCCGCCGGGACACATGCCTTCGAAACATCCAGCCCTAATAATCCTATTGCGTAGCTCCAGCCCGGCAATCTTGCCGGGAGCGAGGACCTTGAGTTGCTTTTTCTCCGCTATATCAGGCATGTTCTAGCTCCTTTTAACCGTTTATTTATTCGCCACAATGTGTCTATATAAAATGTGGCGGGTGATTGATTTTACGGGTTGTCCGTTGTAGTGAAAAGATAGCTTAGCTTATATCACACGCGCTCCCTGATGTCAATCTATTGTTGTGCGGTGTCGAGGAAATTATGTAGCAACGACGGGGGCTGCACAGAACTGCACCCTATGCGAAACCACTGAAAAAGAGGTGTAGGATACTTCATGCCGGGGGTCTGGGGGTATCCCCCAGCTTTAATAAATCCCCCAAGATTGGGGGATTAGGGGGTTGATAGGTATTATTTCTGCAGTCTCTATACATGGGGCTGGTG
>JAAXQM010000217.1 GCA_012974295.1 Dehalococcoidales bacterium | reverse complement strand
TATATATTTAATAAACAATATATATTCTACTACAATGATCTCATAATATGAGGGATGGCATATGCAAGGGAATACTGAAGGATACCAGGAGGTTATTGGAGAGGAGTTGATAAGCTATGACTAAAGTAAGAATTCTTATCGTTGATGACCAGTCTGCCGAACTGGAGATGATGAAGGAGATCCTTGACCGTGAGGGGTATGAGACAGTCGCTGTGGGTAGCGGGGAGGAAGCCCTGCAAATGGCAAATCAGGGTTTTGATCTGCTCCTGGCCGATATCTTCATGCCGCATATGATGGGTTTAGAGCTAGTTAGAGCATTTCGAGAGGTTAGCCCGGATACCATACCCATGCTTATAACTGGCTACGCCAGTGTCGAAACAGCAAAGGCAGCAGTAGAACTGGGTATATATGATAACATCCTGAAACCCTTTGAGCGCGATGGGCTCTGCGCTGCCGTGGTGAAAGCTTTGGACAGGAAGAGGCATACCGATGAAAAACCCCGGCGGAAGGAGTCAATAAAACCGTCCAGAGACGGTGAAACCATAATTAAAAACCAGGAACAGAGGCAGACAAGAATTCTTATCGTTGACGACCAGCCCGATGTGCTGGATATGATGAAAGAGATCCTTGACCGTGAGGGGTATGAGACAGTCGCTGTTGGTAGCGGGGAAGAAGCCCTGCAAATGGCGAATCAGGGCTTTGATCTGCTCATGGCGGATATCGTAATGCCCCATATGGGGGGGCTGGAGCTGATTCAAGAATTTCGGAAGGTGAGCCCGGATACTGTGCCCATGCTCACCACTGGCCATGCCGATGTAAGAACTGCGAAGGAAGCATTGGAACTAGATGTATATGACTACATCGTTAAGCCCTTTGATCGTGTTAAGCTTTGTACTGCGGTAGCCAAAGCTTGTGATAATAAGAGGCATACCGATAAACAACCCCAGCAGAAGGAGTCAATTGAACCGTCCAGCGAGAGTGAGTCCATCATTAAGAGCCAGAAGCAGAAACAGGCAAGAATTCTTATCGTTGATGACCAACCTGATGTGCTGGATATGATGAAAGAGATTCTTGACCGTGAGGGGTATGAGACAGTCGCTGTGGGTAGCGGGGAGGAAGCCCTGCAGCTGACAAACCAGTCCTTTGACCTGCTCCTGGCCGATATCGTAATGCCCCATATGGGGGGGCTGGAACTGATTCAAGAATTTCGGAAGGTGAGCCCGGATACCGTTCCCATGCTCACCACTGGCCATGCCGATGCAAGAACTGCGAAGGAATCATTAGAACTAGGTGTACTTGACTACATCGTTAAGCCCTGTGATCGGACTAAGCTTTGCTCTGCCATGACCAAGGCTTTGGATAGGAAGAAGCCCACTAATATGAGCCCTCAGCTTAAGGAGTCAGTCGAGATATTTGGCGGATGTGAATCTGTAACTGATAGCCAGGAGCAGAGGGAGGTAGTGAAGTATATCCTTTTCTTAAGCAACCAGGGCGAAAACACTGAAGGGTGATGACGACACCGAGATCAATAGATTCCAGGTCTCTACACTCAAACAACTAGGTCACCGGCTAACGGTGGCCACTAATGCTCAATGTCGTGACGTATTGATTTTGCTATAATTGTCGGGGAGGAGACAAAATGAAAGTAACCCGAAGCGAAATCGATATAGATGCACCGGTCGAGAAGGTATGGAACATTATCATCGATTTGGAGCGGTATCCTGAATGGAACACGTTCACTCCCAGAATGGGAGTAAAGCAGATCGTAGTCGGAGAGGAGTTTCTCCTGGACTGCCAAATGACGGAGAAACAGCTTCTAAGGGATGAAAAGGAAGTATTCCTGAACTACGAGCCAGAGCAGTACCGGGTCTGCTGGGGAACATCTAGGACAAAGGGAAGACCCGGGATAAAGAGTTACCGCTGGCAAATTTGTGAGCCTGCAAACGAAAAACGAACACATTTTATAAACTACGAAGAATTTCATGGCATACTCGCTCCGCTTGTCAACCTGCTCTACGGGAAAAAACTTCAACGTGCTTTCATCGGATACTGCCAGGACCTGAAGAAACGTGCCGAATCTTAGGGTGAGTTTCCATAATAAGTCAACCTTAGGATTTTATAATACCTACATACGGCAGATCAATTTACTTCACAGAAGATATATAGCCTTTTTTACAATAGTTGAATACCCCCAGCCTGCTTCTGTCAAACCCATGTCACTGAACCTCTTAGCCTTTTTGTCGCACCCTGCTCCCTTGAGGCATCTATAGGATACGAGCCAGTTTTAAACTGCCCCCCTCACTCCTACGTATTGACAACCGTCCCGCTGTTGTCTACGATGTCCCTATCGGTAATCGATGCACAGTTTGACTTTTCTCAATGAAGCTGAAATGTCCAACAGGTTTGGCATATTGTTTCAATTGATTCCCATGATCATGGTATATTGATAAAAAGGAGGATTTTCAATGAAAGTTGTAGCCTTCAATGGCAGTGCCCGTAAAGACAGCAACACAGCAATTCTTATTAAACACGTTTTCGGTGAGTTGGAAAAGGAAGGCATTGAAACCGAGATGATACAGCTCGCCCCCAAACCGCTTCGAGGCTGCCTGGCCTGCTATAAGTGCTGGATCAACGCCGACAAGCGCTGCGTTCAAACAAAGGACAACTTGAACACATATGTCGAGAAGATGGTAGAGGCCGACGGAATCATACTGGGCTCCCCTGTCTATGTTACAAGTGTGTCTTCAGAAATGAAAGCGCTAATCGATCGTGCGTGCATGGTGTGCAAGGCCAATGGAGGGCTTCTCCGACGTAAGGTTGGCGTTGCTGTAATTGCCGCGCGCCGGGCCGGACAAATACATGCTTTCGATACAATCAACCACTTTTTCCTTATCAGCGAGATGATTGTACCAGGCTCATCCTACTGGAATTTCGCCTTTGGGCTGGAAAAGGGTGACGTCGATAACGATGTCGAAGGTATTGATACCATACAAGTTCTGGGCCAAAATATGGCCTGGCTGCTAAAGAAACTGCATGGTTAGTAGATGAATCAGCAAAGGTGGAGGTCTCGTAGAACCTCCTTTACCCTTGGACCAACCTTATTCAGCATGTACATCGATAGAGAAACTATATAGCTACCGCAGGTTCCCCGGTCTCATCATAAGCGTAACGAAAGTAAATTGACTTTGTCTATGCCATATGACAAACTGGGCTAGTGCCCACCAGTCTCTTCCTTATTTTCGCTACTGCTTTTGTTATCGGCCTCTCTGGTGCTGTGATGCCCGGGCCTGTCCTCGCTGTCTGCATCAGCGAATCGGCGAAAAGGGGGGCTCGTGCTGGCCCGCTCCTTGTCCTGGGCCACGCGATAGTCGAACTTCCTCTTATAGTGGCCCTCGCGTGGGGTCTGAGCGAGGTTCTGGAGCAAAGCATGGTGGCTGGTATCATTGGGGTGATCGGCGGCCTCTTCCTACTGGCCTTGGCTTTCGCTATACTGCGCCAGGCTCGCCGGACTATGGCTCCACTTGAGGTCAGCGCTCAGTCGGCAAGGCGGGGTCGGTGGCTTATTGCCACCGGTGCGCTGCTAAGTGTGGCCAACCCCTACTGGTTCATATGGTGGGCTACAGTTGGAACCACTTGGGTACTATGGTCCCTGGCGGCAGGGGTAATAGGTGTGGTCATTTTCTTCTTTGGCCATATCCTAGCCGACCTGGGGTGGTATAGTATTGTGTCTTTTACCGTCGCACGGGGGAAGCGGTTTATGACAGCAAGGGTATACCGAGGGTTACTTCTACTATGTGGCGTAGCCCTTATCGGCCTGGGAGTATACTTCGTTGTCTCGGGAGCAACATTCCTGGCCGAGGCTTAAACTACTATTATACTTAGCGTCGATACGAATCATTTACCGCTGGCCATCTCGTCCGGCGTAGTAACTAACGCCCTCCTTCAGCTGAGAAGAAGAATACCACGGTCTTTCCCTTTTTTAAATCAGTATCATTCGGATTACAATAGAACAATCCCTTGACAATACCATTGCCCTGGGCATACCCTTAACCAATACCTATGTCAGTTCAGGGTCTTTCAATTAAAGAAGCCGCATCCGTTATTGGGGTATCTCCAAAAACGGTTAGACGGTTTATCAAAGACGGTAAGGTTCCCGCTGAGCTTTGCGCTGGCAAATACGGCAACGAGTACCGCATCCTTAATATTCCACCCGGTCTGGTAACCAATAAACCCTTAGACAAAGATACCGCTATAGGTATAGTCAATGACCCTACCCAGGGTCTGGACATGGTCAGGGAGCTACAGGAAAGAAACCTGCAGCTTGCCGGTCAACTTGGCGCAGCTCAAGAGCGTATACGTTCCCTCGAGAACCAGGTGAAGTTGCTTATTGCTCCCCGACAACCCTGGTGGAGACGGCTGTTCAAAATCAGAATTGGCGACTAACAACCCTCAGTTCCCAAACCGGGGGTAAGCCCCAATTCTCCTTGAGTTACGGAAACGGTAGGGCTAGAACTCGATTCTGGTGGTAAACTACTATCTGGCCTGCCCGCCTCATTGGTGATGGGCCATGATTCCCCCCCAGGGATTTTGTATACTGGCTGGACAGCACATGAATTGCCACATACAGTGGACGCTGATCTTCTTCAGATCATCGCTATATTCTTTAACTTGTTAAAACCATACGAAAGACTTCTTGCTTATCCTGATACTTTTCTATCATCACCCTCAATTTACCCTAACAACGGCAATTAACCATGTAAATCTCAGCCAAAGATGTTATACTAGTAACCGGGTCCGTATTTCTATAAGAATGCGGTCTCTAACTTGACTTTTCATTTTAGTTACCTTAAAATTAGCTACGATTCGGTTGCCCACATAGCTCAGTGGTAGAGCACCTTCTTGGTAAGAAGGGGGTCGCCAGTTCAACTCTGGCTGTGGGCTAAAGTTGAGGAGGAGAAATGGCAAAGAAAGTCTTTGATCGAACAAAGCCCCATGTAAACGTGGGAACTATCGGACACGTCGACCACGGTAAGACCACGCTGACAGCGGCAATTACCAAGGTGCTAGCCGCTGCAGGTTCCACGGAATTCCGCGCCTTTGATACCATCGATAATGCCCCCGAGGAGAAGGCTCGAGGGCTAACCATCGCCATCGCTCATATCGAGTATGAAACGGAAAAGCGACACTACGCACACGTCGATTGCCCTGGCCACGCTGACTATATCAAGAACATGATCACGGGAGCTGCACAGATGGACGGTGCTATCCTTGTAATCGCCGCTGATGATGGAGTGATGCCGCAAACCAGGGAGCACCTTCTGCTAGCAGGTCAGGTGGAGGTGCCCGCTATCGTATGCGCTCTGAATAAAGTAGATATGGTGGATGACGAGGAGTTGCTTGAAGTGACCGAGCTTGAGTTGCAGGAGGAAGTGCTGCCTAAATACGGTTTCCCCGGCAGTACGGTCATTAGGGTCAGTGCCCTTAAGGCTCTGGAGTGTGGCTGCGGGAAGCGCGAATGTCAGTGGTGCGGCGCCATCTTGAAGCTAATGGATGCCGTAGATGACAACATACCCACACCCGTACGCGACAAGGACAAGCCATTCCTTATGCCCGTTGAAGATGTCTTTAGCATTAAAGGGCGTGGGACAGTTGTTACCGGTCGTGTAGAGCGCGGTGTTATCAAGCCCGGGGATGAGGTAGATATCGTAGGGCTGAAAGCGACGCAGAAGGTCGTGGTCACCAGCCTGGAGATGTTCCACAAGACTTTGCCTGATGGGCAACCCGGTGATGCTGTCGGTTGTCTTATACGCGGGAAGGAAAGAGACGATATACTGCGGGGCATGGTATTGGCGGCTAAAGGATCGATTACACCGCATAAAGAGGCCGAGGCTGAGGTATATGTCCTCACCAAAGAGGAGGGCGGCAGGCATACCCCCTTCTTCACCGGCTATAAACCCCAGTTTTATATCAGGGTTGCCGATATTACAGGAAGCATCGAGTTGCCCGAGGGAGTGGAGATGGTGATGCCCGGCGATAATATCAAGATGAAAGTCAAGATGATCGAGCCGGTGGCCATGGATGAGGGTCTTAGGTTTGCCATCAGAGAAGGCGGCCGCACCGTCGGTGCTGGCGCGATCACCAAGCTTCTAGATTAGAGGATTTCGATTGGCTAAGAAGGGAACTGGCAGGATTATTATTCATCTCGCTTGTACCGAGTGCAAGGAGCGAACATATACTACCGAGAAGAATAAGAGGAACGACCCGGAGCGTCTAGAGCTGAAGAGGTATTGCCCTCGCTGTCGAACCCACAGGCTACATCGAGAGGTGCGGTAGGGTGAAAAGGCAGGTGATGGGAGGTAGGCAAATCATCCCCCGGACTCGCGGCTATATCGGCGAGGTTATCTCCGAGCTTAAGAAGGTGGTCTGGCCTACCAGAGAGGAAACAAGACGGCTCACCGTAATGGTGATCGTCATCGCCGGATCGATTGGGGTTTTTCTCGCCGTCTGGGATTACGGTTTTACACGGTTGATGGACTGGGTAATCAGTCTGGGATGATAAGGGAGCAGGGAGAAGCGTAAAATAAACACCGCCAGCGGTTTTACTTTTAACCAACTTTTTTACCTTCCAGTCGATCCGCTACATAGAGTCTACCTATAATTTCATGGTGATTATTTGAAGAAAACAGACGTTAAGGACGAAAAACCACAAGAGACGATGCAGGGTGAACGGCAGTGGTATGTAATTCATACCTACTCCGGGTACGAGCATCGGGTGCAGACTAACCTCGAGCACCGCGTTAGGTCGATGGATGCACAGGATAAGATTTTTCAGGTTATTATCCCTACCGAGAATGAGATAGAGATTAAGGATGGGCAAAAAAGAACGGTTGCTAAAAAGGTCTTCCCCGGCTATATCCTGGTAGATATGAAGCTGGACGACGAGAGCTGGAATGTCGTGCGCAATACTCCGGGGGTCACCGGCTTCGTGGGCTCCGGTGCCAAGCCCATCCCTCTGGATGAGGAAGAGGTCAACGGTATATTTAATCAGATGAGAGCGGATACACCGCGTGTTAAGGTCGGTTTCCACCAGGGAGAGAGCGTGCGGGTAGTCGATGGTCCCTTTATCGATTTCATTGGTGTGGTCGATTCACTCAATGTGGAGAAGGGTAAGATAACAGTTCTTATCTCCTTCTTTGGGCGGGATACACCGGTTGAACTCGACTTCCTTCAGGTGGAGAGACTGTAAAACTGTAAATACTTAAAGTTGAGGGATAGGATTGGCTAAGAAGATTATGACAATGATAAAACTCCAGCTCCCCGCAGGGCAGGCTAACCCGGCGCCTCCAGTGGGCCCCATTCTCGGGCAGTATGGCTGCAATATAATGGGCTTCTGCAAGGAGTATAACGAGCGCACTAGCTCCCAGTCGGGCTCCATTATCCCTGCGGAGATCACTATATATACGGACCGCTCCTTCAGCTTTGTTCTCAAGACGCCGCCTGTCACCGACCTGCTGCGGCGAGCGCTTAATGTGGAAAAGGGAAGCGGTGAACCGAATACGACAAAGATCGGCACGATTTCCAGCGACAAGCTCCGCGAGATCGCTATGATTAAGATGAAGGACCTTAACGCTGCCGATGTGGAGGGGGCGATGCGGATGATCGAGGGCACGGCCAGAAGTATGGGGATAGAGGTAGGATAATGGCCAAACACGGCAAACAATATCAGGAGGCTGCCAAGCTCATAGACAGTACCAGGGAGTATGACCCACAGGAGGCCATCGCGCTAGCAAAGCAGGCAGCCTATGTGAAGTTCGATGAAACTGTAGAGCTTCACCTGCACATGGGTCTTGACCCTCGCCATGCCGACCAGCAGGTGAGAGGGGTCGCCAGTCTCCCTCACGGGCTAGGCAAGCAAGTTAGGGTGCTCGTATTTACCCAGGGCGAGGGGGTGAGGATCTCAGAAGAGGCCGGTGCGGACCATGTAGGTTGCGATGACCTGGTGAAACGGATCGAGGAGGGTTGGCTCGACTTTGATGTCGCCATCGCCACCCACGATGTTATGAATAAAGTATCCAAACTGGGCAAGACCCTCGGGCGACGCGGGCTCATGCCCAATCCAAAATCGGGAACCATTGTCCCTCCCCAGGATCTGCCAAGAGCGATCGGCGATTCCCGCAAGGGGCGGGTCGATTTCAGGATAGATAAAACGGCAGTCATACACGTTCCCGTTGGCAAGGTAAGCTTTGATGAAGACAGGTTGCTGGAGAACATGGCAACACTGATCGAGACAGTGATAAAGGCTAAGCCCAGCGGAGCCAAAGGACAATACGTACGAAGCGCCACGCTGACCACATCGATGGGGCCGGGAATCAAGCTTGACCTGAAGCCAACCATGGAGTTGCGCGCTCCGTAAGCTGAATAATTTATTCAAGTTTTCGACAACTAAATAAAGGCTGGCAAAAGTGCTATAGACAGCGGGTGCCGTTAAGGCTTAATATGTGCCCGCCGAGGCGAGACAGGAGTCCCTGAGTCTATGGCGCAGGGATTTTTTTCGTCTATCACGAGTTTTTGTTCACAGAGATAAGCCTCTCGCAAATCGCAGAGGTGAAGATATAGCATTATTATATAGAACTGAGAGGTGAGAAATGCGTTTGGAGGAGAAGAAGAAGACAGTCAGCGAACTCGCCCAGAAGCTTGAGCGGTCCAATATCGTTATAACTACGAACTATATCGGGCTTACGGTGGCGGAGATGACAGAGCTGCGGCGCAAACTACGCCAGGAGGATATCGAATTCCGGGTAATTAAGAATACCCTGGCCCGTTTCGCTGCCGAGCAGGTGGGAAAAGATAAGCTCAACAGCATTATTGAGGGCCCCACCGCGATCGCCTTCGGCTATGGCGATGAGACGGCGCCGGCCAAAGCCTTGCTCGATTACATCCGCTCCGCTAAAAGCGAGCTTAAGATCAGTGGCGGACTGATGAAGGAGCGGGTGCTCAGTGCCTCTGAGGTAGCGACACTAGCTACCCTACCCCCGAAGGAGGTCCTGATTGCTAAGCTGTTGAGCGGGATGCAGGGAAGTATATTCGCCCTGGTCAATGTACTCAATGCGAATATAGCAGGCTTCACAAATTTACTGGTTGCACGTAAAAAACAATTAGAAGGAGGATAAAATGGCTGAGGAACTAGAGCAGAAAGCAGAAGAGACGACAGAGGAAAAGGCAGAGGAGGCAGTCGAGGTAAAAGTAGAGGAGACTGTCGAAGCGAAAGCGGAGGAGACGGTAGAGGAGCCTAAAAAGCAGAAAACAAAGGAAAAAGCCGAGGCTAAAGCGGAGGAGACGGTAGAGGAGCCTAAAAAGCAGAAGGATACAAAGCAGGCTGCCCCCAAATCTGCCGCTGCTAAGGCAGGAGCAACTATGACGAAAGACGATCTCATCACGGCTATCAAGAATATGACCGTTCTTGATCTTAACGAACTGGTCAAGGCTCTAGAGGAAGAGTTCGGCGTTAGCGCAGCCGCCCCGGTAGCGGTAGCTGCACCTGCCGGTGGTGCTTCCGCAGAGGCTGCCGCTGATGTGGAAGAGCAGACGGAATTTACCGTGACACTCAAAGATATCGGCGCCAACAAGATCAATGTGATAAAGACAGTGCGCGAGGTAACGGGTCTCGGGCTCAAAGAATCCAAGGACCTCGTGGACGCTGCCCCCGCAATGGTGAAAGATGGCGTTACCAAAGAAGAGTCCGCCACGATAAAACAGAAGCTGGAGGCCGCTGGCGCTACTGTTGAGATAAAATAGCTTCTGGATAGGAGAAGCGATATTGACTGTAAAAGTCATTATAGAACGAACGGTGAAGCCAGACCAGCAAGATGAGCTGCGTCTGCTATTAAAGGAACTGAGGGCTCACGCGATTCATCAGCCGGGCTACATTGCGGGAGAAACGCTATTCTCGGTCGATAAATCGGGGACGCATCTCGTTATCAGCACGTGGCACAGCCTGCAGGACTGGAGGGACTGGGAGAACAACCCCGATCGCCTGAATATCTCAGCCAGGATCGAGCCCATGTTAACCCTACCATCCAAAACAGGCGTTTTCGTGGAACCATGGGCCTCGCTACCTGAGGGTATCTGAAATAGGACCGAGGTGTTTAGCTGTGGTGGAATATCACCTCAGGATCGATGAACTGCCTGCTAGCGAGCAGCCCAGGGAGCGGCTCAGGGAGAGCGGATCCGCTTCACTATCGAACAGCGAGCTCCTGGCAATTATTTTGCGTACGGGGACCGCTGCAGAAAATGTACTCGGGCTGGCCACAAGGATGCTCACCAGGTTTGGTGGACTCACCGGCCTGGCCCGAGCGAGCTTTAGCGAGCTTTGCTCCGAGCGAGGTATGGGACAGGCCAAGTCTGCCCAGCTCAAGGCCGCCCTGGAACTGGGGCGAAGGCTGAGTTCCACCCAGCCCGAAGAAAGGGCGGTGATCCGCTCGCCCGAGGATGTGGCCAACCTCCTTATGACGGAGATGAGCGTTCTCGACCAGGAACAGCTCAGGGTATTGCACTTGACCTCCAAGAATCATGTCATATCCATATCCGAGGTGTACAAAGGGAATGTGAATACATCGCTGATTCGCCCCAGCGAGCTCTTTCGAGAGGCAGTGCGGGAGAACTGCCCTGCTGTCATCGTGGTACACAATCACCCCTCGGGAGACCCCGAACCCAGCCGCGAGGACATCACCGTTACAGAGCAGATTGTAGCAGCAGGAAGGGTGCTGGACATAGAGGTGCTGGACCATATAATCATCGGCAGGCAGCGCTATGAAAGCCTCAAGGAGCGGGGAATGGGGATTACGTAGGATTAAAGGAGGGTAAAATGGCAAAGAAAAAGGTACTGCTCACCGGCGCATCCGGCTCAATGGGCGGCGAAGCCTTCAAAGTGCTGCTAGGGAGGAAAGACAAATATGATATTGTGCTTCTACTCCGACCTTCGAATAAAAATAAAAAAGGCTTTGCCAAACATGCAAATCAGGAGGGGATAAAAATCGTATGGGGGGATCTGATTAATCCCGATGATGTATTGCTTGCAGTCGACGGGGTAGATCATGTACTTCATGCCGCCGCGTTCATCTCGCCAGCAGCAGACCACGACCCTGAGCAGACGAGAAAGAGTAATTTCGAGGGTACCAGGAATATAGTCGAAGCGATAAAGAAGCAGCCGGACAATGGTAACAACATACGGTTGGTCACCATCAGTTCCGTAGCAACTTATGGAGACAGACTTCCACCTTTTCACTGGATAAAGGTCGGCGATCCCCTCAAACCGACAGTCGGCGATTATTATGGGATAACAAAGATGGCTGCGGAGAGAGTGGTAATAGAATCAGGTCTTAAATATTGGGCCTCGATGCGGCAGACTTTTATCACTATCCCCAAGATATATTCCCTAATGGATCCAATAATGTTCCACCAGCCACCTAATACACATATCGAGATTATCACAAGTGAGGATGCAGGTTACGGACTGGTCCAGACCCTGGAGTGTCCCGACGAATTCTACGGCAGGGTATATAACATGGGTGGTGGTCCATCATGCAGGATTGAATACACCGAATATCTGCGGGATTATATGGAAGTATTCGGTTTAGGTGATTACAGCAAGATAATGCCGCGCAATTGGTTCGCTATAAGGAATTTCCACTGTGGTTGGTACGAGGACAGCTGGATCCTTAATAAATATCTGGG
>JAAXQM010000043.1 GCA_012974295.1 Dehalococcoidales bacterium | reverse complement strand
TCATCGAGGTGTCCGGTGAAGTTAAAGACATAGATAATATATATGGCGCGGCCTACCTTACTCTGGATTGCGGGGTTTTTACTTATGTTGACCTTGTTTGGTGTTACTTTGATTTAGCACATCAATCTCAACTGGTACCGATAAGGACAGGGGACCTGGTGTCAGTTCGAGGTGCATGTATTGGTAAACCTTTCCATGCATCTATTATGGACGGTGCGATACAGCTAGTGGAGTGTACATCGGTTAAATTACTAAACTGAACTTTATGAATGGTAGCTGGTATTTAGCTGTATAAAACATACTAGGAACTTTGTCATAGCTATCCCCGAGTGCAAAGTTGCTACCCCGGCATTTACATTACCTCGGCTTTCCTGTATGAATACCCCATCACATGTCTTCAACACGCTTGGATTGGCAGTACATATACCGTGTGGTAAACCATGCAGCAAATCCTATAAATCTCGATGAGAGGCTTTACAACTTGACATATAAACAGTAATAATGCATAAATCAGAAGTTCCTGCGAAAATAGGTGTCACAGATTTGAATAATCGGTGGGGTACATCGTGTGCCTAGTAATGAATAGTAAGAGACTGCTGAAATACTGTCAATCAACCCCCTATATCCCCCAAGATGGGGGGAATTCTAAAGCTGGGGGATACCCCCAGACCCTCGCGCAGGAAGTATCCTGCATCTCTTTTTCAGCGATCTCAATAGAAATGGAGAGGGATTATGGTTGACATAAAGGAAGTGGCTCATAAGGTTTATCGGTTGGAGACATCGGTTCCTGGAATGAACACCGTCTTCGCGATATATCTCATCCCAGAATCAGATGGTGTTTTAATAGAACCTGGCCCGGCTGCTGCCATCCCTATCATTCAGGAGGGCATGAAACAGTTGGGGATGGAGGATTTAGCCTACATTATTCCCACCCACATTCACATGGACCACGCAGGAGGTATAGGTACACTAGCTGGGCTTTTCCCTGGGGCGAAAGTACTGGTTCACCCCCGTGGGGTTAAGCACGCCGTTGATCCCTCTCGCCTCATTAACAGCACTAAAATGGTATTTGGTGACGACTTCGAGCTTCGCTTTGGGCCTATAGCCCCTGTACAGGAATCCCAGATATTGGCCCCTGAGGATGGCGAGAGAATCTCGATCAATGGTAGGGAACTGCAGATTATATATGCTCCCGGCCACGCACCTCACCATATGGTCATTCTCGACCATAGTTTGAAGGGGCTTTTTTGTGGTGAGGCACTGGGGTTTCCCAGCCAGGGTGCTGAGATATTTCTGCTGCCTGCTGTTGCCCCACCGAGTTTTGACCAGGAGCTTTACCTGGATACCATAGAGAGACTAAGGCAACTGGAAACCCAAATGCTTTTCTATTCACATGGCGGAGTAGAATTAGAACCAGAAAGGTTGATTTCAATGGTCGCAGAAAACACACGTACATTTGGCGATATAGTACTTGCGGGCCTGAAGGAGGGCCAAGCCCCGGAAGCTATTAGCCGCAGGATCGGGGACCATTTCATCAGTCGATATGGCTTAAAGGTAAACGAAACGGATGTAGAGGTGATCGTAAGTGGATACGCTATCTACTTCAATAGTAAAGGGTTGGTTTAGGCAAGTTGAAACCGGCCATGAAGACCATACTCGGAGTTTTGTATATTTATTGACATCTATATACACAAGCGGAGAAGATAATTAATGCTCTCTGGAAACGATGTTTCTACTCCAGTCGATGCGGTAGTGCCGATGGTCTCCAACCTGTACACCACCATGGCACTTGACCCCGGGTCGGACATCTCGACGCACTTGCTCAGCTATATGGTTGCATAGCGGTAAACGATGGATTGTTATGAATAAATACAGAAGAGAGGTATTGCCCGCTCCGAGGGAAGCAGTGACAAACGGACACTGTAATATGGGCACATTCAACGGGCTTATTGAACATGTCAACCTGCTGGATGCGAAAAACCCGCTTGGCTTCAAAGCGCCCCGTATCTTTAATTACCTGCGACTTAAGGAGTGGGAGGCTTTTGAAATTGCCAACGATGAATGGTTTATCCTCTTGGCGGTTTACAATACCAAGGCAATCGGAATTGCCCTTGTTATGGCCTATAACAAGGGAGAGGGGAAAATGTACCGCTATGAGCGGAAAGTTCCCTTTTGGCAGCTCAAGGTTCCCAGCGGTCTCGGTGAATCACACTGTTTCTATCACAGCCGCAATTTCAATATAGACATCTGCAACAAGCTTAAATATGGCCAAATTGTTGTGGATTTCAATATGCACAACTTCCGGGGTCTGCCGGACTGCCTGGGTTCGTTTACCGGTTACCACGAAACCGAGTCCATTGTGATAGTGCAGCCATTTGCAGAAAACCGTCCTCTTTACTCACACAAGGCCCTCATGCCAGCTGAGGGTAGTCTCACAATAGGCGATGCAAGGTCTGTATTTAATAAGAACTCAGGCTGCATGATCATGGATGATCACAAGGGATATTATCCATACGTCATGAAATATGACTGGGTCACTGCCCTGGGCCATGATGACAATGGTAGACTTGCAGGCTTCAACCTCACCGACAATCAGGTGCAAGACCATGAGAAGTACAACGAAAACTGTCTCTGGCTAGATGGGAAAATGTATCCGCTGCCACCTATTAAGATCATGAGGCCATCGGGTGTTGAGCAAGTCTGGGAGGTACGGGATGATTATGGCAGGGTCAGGCTATACTTTACATCACTCAAGGACATGCCGGTATATCTCAATCTGGTTCTTGTGGAAACACGTTATCATGGCCCGACAGGCAGATTCGAAGGTTACATCGTTGACCCCGATGGTAATGAGATCTGCTTTGACGGGTTCATTGGTATGGGCGAAAAGAAATATATCAGGATGTGAAAATGGTAGGCCGAAAATGGCGTGGCCACCATTTGGCCTTATCAATGGTCGGGGTGGGCGGGTTCGAACCGCCGACCTCATGGTCCCAAACCATGCGCGCTAGCCGCTGCGCCACACCCCGATTTCGTATTTGAATCGCCGGTCTAAATGCATAGTAAAATAAGTGAGCACATGGTTCGTGCTCCGTCGCTCGGCCGGCTGGTCGATGGCTACCTCATCACGTTAAGGAGCGAAGGGAAATCCCCCCACAGTGTAGCATACTACCGGCGTCTGCTCAATAACTTCCTGTGGTGGTGCGACGAGCAGGGCATCCCCAAAGACGTCGAGGTCATCACCTCAGCCCATATCCGGAACTTGCTGCTTTACATAAGAATGG
>JAAXQM010000242.1 GCA_012974295.1 Dehalococcoidales bacterium | reverse complement strand
TGAAAAGAGGTGCAGGATACTTCCTGTCGGGGGTCTGGGGGTGTCCCCCAGTCTTAGAAGTCCCCCAAGAATGGGGGATATAGGGGGCTGATTGAGACCATTCAAGCCATCTCCATTAATACAACCTCACAGCGCGTTTTTTACCTGCGTCAGATATGCATAGCCATTCATAAGTAACCATTAGCTTCAATTAATTGACAATTAGAGAGCATCGGTAATACAATCGCCACATTGGTTGAGGTAGGAAATACAGAACCACGGGAGTATAAATGACAGCGGAGTCCCATTCAGACCCCTTAATCGTCGCCGTAATAAGGCGATTTAGATTACCCTGGTACCGGGCAACCGCCCTGGTCGGTGCCGTTATAATCTCATTACTAATCCTGATCACATTCCTCAATGGTGATAACAGCTACTTTTCAGATCCAAGCTTCTGGCGATCATTCCTAGATGGCCCGGTCATGATAACGTACATCCTGGTAGTATACCCATTTATGTGGCGGCTGTTTAAACAGGCGGTGGAGGCTTTCAGATCTATCTCCCCCATGGACGAGAGCGATTTTAATCGGCTTGTTGCAGAGATTACCACGCCGAACCGACACCGGGAATGGGCAGCTGTATTTATCGGTGCAGTCTTCGCGCTGCTTACAATTGCTCCGTGGAGTGTGAGCATGGATAGTGATGCTGGGCTGAAAGTATATGAGCTGATATTGCAAATGCTGCTCTTTGGCATGCTGGGTTGGCTAATCTATGATACGATAGTCGGCACGATGAGAATCGCCCGGCTGAGCCGTCAGGAGCTGAAGCTTGACATATTTGATACCGAGTTGCTTGCGCCTATTGCCCTCTGGAGCCTGGGGATCTCACTGGTGTGGGTCGGAGGTATCAGTCTTAGCCTTGTCTTCCAGACTTGGGAGGATATGACTGGGTGGCAAAATATCACAATATATTCAATTCTGGTCAGTGCAACGGTGTTAGCGTTTTTTCTTTCTATGTGGAGTACCCATAAAGCAATGGCGGGAGTAAAAAAGCGTGAGCTGAACTTGGCGTGGAAAAATCTAGCGGCAGCTTCCCGCGAACTGAAAAACCGGACAGCGCGGAACCAAACAGAGGGGATACAAGAGCTCTCCTACGCCATCACAGCATGGTCAGCACAGCACAAGCTAGTCCAGGAGATCTCGGCATGGCCTTTCAATGCGAGTATCATCCGTAGGCTGGCCGTATCAATACTGGCTCCTATCACTGTCTTTCTGATAAAGATTATCCCCCGTATTGGTATCAGCTGGTAGATTCAAGGAGTATCTTTTATAAGACCGCTGAAAAAGAGGTGCAGGATACTTCCTGCCGGGGGTTTGGGGGTGTTCCCCAGCTATCAAAAGTCCCCCAAGATCGGGGGATACAGGGGGTTGATCAAGAGTATTTCTGCAGTCACTTTATAAATAACTCTAGGTAAGTTGCTGGTTAGAAATAGACGAGATTTGGGGAGCACCTCAATAAAGAGAAAGGCAAAGAATAATGGATGAAAAAGTGAGGATTGCGGGAGCACAGATGGAGCCGATGCTCCTCAATAAAGAGGGGAATATAAAAAAATGTCTTGAGTGGATTCAACGCGCGGCCAAGGAAGGTGCCAGGCTCATTGTTTTCCCTGAGTGTGCTTTGACAGGATATATGTTTTCCAGTCTTGATGAAGCCTTGCCGCTATGCGAATCTATACCCGGCCCCAGCACCAATAAGATAATCGATGTATGCCGAAAGCTGCACGTTTATATTGTCATCGGCTTACTCGAGATAGACAACGATGAATGCTACAATGCGGCAGCGCTACTTGGGCCCGAAGGGCTTATAGGGAAACATCGCAAGCTACACCTTCCTTACCTGGGAATTGACCGATTCCTTAAAAAAGAGAACAACCTGCCTCTCACCGTTTACAATACCGAGATTGGCAATATCGGAATGGGCATCTGCTATGATCTAATGTTTGCTGAACATTCTCGTGTCCTGGCGCTGAAAGGTGCTGATCTACTCGTTTTCCCTTCCAATTGGCCGGAAATTAGAAGATGCTACACTGACTATATTGCCCCCACTAGAGCTATTGAAAACCATGTTTTTTGTATTGCAGTTAACCGTGTTGGTATAGAGCGAGGGACTAAGTTCTTCGGCGGTAGCGTCATCGCGCATTTCGATTCAGTTAAGGGAGTACAACTTACTCAAGGAAAACCCTATGAGGAGGATATTATTTATGCTGACATAATACCTGCGGAAGCCCGCCGCAAGCATCTTGTAGTTATTCCAGGCGAGCATGAAGTCAATTTTATTAACGATCGAAAACCTCAATTTTACAGCCGTATATGTCAAGAATAGTCAAATACTGTAGTATAAGAGACCGCTAAATAAGAAGTGCAGGATACTTCCTGCCGGGAGTCTGGGGGAGTCCCCCAGCTACAAAAGTCCCCCAAGACTGGGGGATACAGGGGGTTGATTGAGAGTATTTCATTGGACAGATTTCGGGAGGCAGGTAAATGGCATACAACAGTTTGAAGTATAACCAGTTGTTGGGAGGATTACTATGAAACGTTTGAATTGGCAGGTTCTGCTAGCCCTGTCGTTAATAATAATGTCTGTGCTTCTGTATCTCATTCACTATGCAATTTTCAGAGACCCACACCATATCTATATCTATCTGGTAGGGGACATTGCTTTTGTTCCCATTGAAGTTCTGTTGGTCGCTGTCATAGTACATCAGTTGCTCAGTAATAGGGAAAAGCGAGTCAGACTAGAAAAAATGAATATGGTTATAGGAGCCTTTTTCAGTGAACTTGGAACAACCATGCTAACCTTCTTTTCCGATTATGATCCTAATTTGGATCATATTAGAAGGAATCTTATTGTGGCTAACGACTGGTCCAAAGAAGAATTCTCCCGTGTTAGTAAGCTCCTTAAGAATTATGGCTGTGAAATTGATATTGAAAAAGCTGACCTTGAGTACATACGCGGTTTCCTGGTACAGAAAAGGGATTTCTTATTACGACTACTGGAAAACCCGATCCTTCTAGAACACGAATCATTTACTCAGCTTCTGCAGGCAGTATTCCATTTAATGGATGAACTGGAAAACAGGGAGGAGCTAAAACAACTGCCTGACAGTGACCGTAAGCATATTGCCGGTGACATAAAGAGAGCGTATGGTTTGCTTATAGTCGAATCGCTCAATTATATGAAATACGCCAGGGATAATTATCCCTATCTCTTCTCTCTTGCTATGAGAACGAATCCCTTTGATCAGAGTGCTTCAGTTGTATTGGGTTGAAA
>JAAXQM010000193.1 GCA_012974295.1 Dehalococcoidales bacterium | reverse complement strand
TCTCGTGGGCTCGGAGATGTGTATAAGAGACAGGAATGGAGGAAAATGGCGCTCATAAGGAATTATTAGCAAATGGGAGATTCTATGAGTCGGCTATTTGAAATTGGGTATGAGAAGTCTACGTGAAATACAATACCCATAATATTGACCCTTCTGACATCATCTAAGATCTCCTGCACCCTCCAACAATTTTGATAGCAAAGTATCTACAATTATAGGGATTGACATAGCAGGGTTCAGCATCATATTCTGATATTGGAGCCGTGCCAGGCGCACGGCTCTTTTTTTTATCCGTTGCAGGAGGAAAAGAATGTATCAAGACAACGTGGATAACTTTGGGAATTCTGTAGATGAAGAAAGCACTCATGAGGCGTTACCAGAATCGTCAGCCGAAGACCAGGAGTCCGACGGGGCTCCGAACACCGACGATATAATCACCGATGAGGAACTCTCAAACCATTGTAGATGTCATATCGTAGAGGGCCATATACAATGGCGTTGTGACCGGGAGGTTTATCTGGATCGTCTGGCTGACCTTCTCAAGAAGGAACCAGTCATGGAGCTAGAGACAGATTCGTCGCTTGATGAGTAATTCTGTCTATGGAGATTTTTCGACAGCTAAATCCGTAGGCCGAGAATTTCAAACGGGCTAGCTATGGTATGAGAAGTAGTTACACGAAGACGATAAGGAAAGGTTCACTGGTGACACGTATGGATTTTACCTTCTGTCATCGCTCAATTATGAAGGCGCTGGGCCAGAACGATGAGCTCAAGGATGCCGTTTATCTGTCCATCTCTTGCATGCAGCGGTTGTGCGGTATACCGAGGAGGGCAGGACCGGCTCCAGAATCGCTGAAAAGGTGCTGTGAGCGCTTTGTAAGCGGGTTTCAAGGAGACGAAATGAAAAAGATGACCTATACCATTACCCGCTCCCGTAACGGTGCTGAAAAGAGCCATACATAGGGAAATTCTGTAAGAAAGCTAAAAAAGGATATCTAGGTGTCCAGGGTAGAAATGAAGCAAGTCAAGCAGGTTTTAACGCCACCCATACTAGGCGGCCGACCGCGAAAAACAGTCAGAATTGGCCTAGTTTTGGACCTCCGTGAAGAGGAAGGATTAGGGTGGGGGAGAGTGGCTACTGAATACACCCGTCGGACCGGAGATTTCATTAGTAAACAAACTTGTAAAAGGCGGTATTACGAGGGAAGATCAAGAGATGACCAAGATTGATAGGCAACTTAGCTCCAAAGAGGTATTGGAAAAGCGAGTCGGCCACGCCTTACGGTATCTTGGCGATCGTACTATCCTTAATAGAAGCCCCCTGTCCCGAATCGCCTTCATTGAGAGGCTTGCTATGGAGGAGTATTCTGGGCGCTTGCTTCCTCGTGGTGCCGCGCTGAATGATCTGCTTAATTCAGCTATCGAGCAGGTTCTGCAAGAGATAGGCGGTGAGCCCAGACTAGATAAAACGTGTACTTATCTACGGCTATTAATGCATGGCCTTAGTGGCACACAGATCAGTAAAGAGCTACAACTGAGTCGTGAGCATGTATGCCGGCACTATAGGCGAATAGCCATTCAGCTTGTGACCGATGTGTTCCTTTCCCGGATCAATGGTAGTGAACAGAAGCTCATTAATTGACGAGTCAGGGTGTCGAAATCCTTTTATCTGAGCCTCTACAGATACAAAAGTGCGGTAGAATCGGACACCCATACTTCTGATCAGGAAATCACAATCTTCATCTCCTGTCATATTAGAAGCAATTGACAATAGGATAACAGCCGTCTAATATGTACTCACCTTGAAATTATGTAATTTCGCATACAGTAGGTCTGGTAGGCAATTAAGGTAAAGGAGGTAACAATTATGAAAAGAATTGTATGGGACCCAGCGCTATGTACCGGGTGTAGAGTCTGCGAAGCTATATGCAGCTTAGTGAAGGAGGGAGAATTTAACCCGGTCAAGTCTAGGGTGAAAGTGGTAATGACGGTAGAAAACCAGATACGTCATAGCGTACGGGTATCTTGCCTCCAGTGTGAGGAAGCCTTTTGTAAAGTAATATGTCCAGTAGGTGCCATAAGTGAAAACGCTGGCAGTGTTAAAATTGTGGATGACGAGAAATGCATCGGCTGCAGGCTATGTGAGATCGCATGTCCGGTGGGAGCGATAATCGTGGATTCAGAGAGCGGCACAGCCTTAAAATGTGATCTGTGCACTGACCTCGAAGAACCTCAATGCGTCAAGTACTGTTATACCGAGGCTCTGAAGTATCTCCCAGGCGAAAAGATTGGGCAGGCTCTGGCCAGGGCCAAATCGGAGAAGTTCCTCGAAATGGCCAAAAAGGAGGTGGCTTAAGATGTCCAACGCAGGGACTATCCTAAGGGTAGACTTAACTGATAGAAGGATTGAAAAGGAGCCTACATCAAGCTACGTACGTGACTATATCGGTGGCCTCAGCATCGGTACGAAGATTTTCTGGGATGGCGTTCCTCCTAATGTCACAGCGCTCTCCCCAAAGAACATGCTCATCTTCAGCACAGGTCCTTTAACAGGAACACTTTTGGGAAATAAGTCTGTTGTTATCACGAAATCTCCCTTGTACACGAATCAAACTATCGGGAACACGGGAATGGGAGGGCAGTTCCCCTCCGAGATGAAATTTGCCGGATATGACCACATCGTTATCACGGGAAGGTCTGAGGAGCCGGTATATTTATCCATTGATAATGATGAGGTGGAGATTAAGGACGCAAAACACCTTTGGGGCATGGACGTCTACGAGACGCAGGCCAGGCTCAAGGAGGAGCTCAAGGATCCCGATGTCCAGATTGCATGTATCGGCCCCGCGGGGGAGAACCTTGTTGCGTTTGCTCTAATCCTACATGACATCAACAATACGGCCTCCAAGGGGGGCCATGGCGCTGTTATGGGATCTAAGAACCTGAAGGCGGTTGCCGTGCGCGGTACAAAGGGATTAAAGATAGCCGACCCCGAGGCGTTCATGTCGTTGTGGAGGCAATTCTACGAGTACTATACCACCGGAAGGGGCCGCTATGCATTCAAAACCATACATGAGCAAGGGGTAGGTGGACAGGCTGATGCTTGTGTGAAAAAGGATGTAATGGCCTGGGGTTATTTCGACTCTTATGTTGTCCCCTCACCAAAAAAAGAGGAACAGACAAGTGACTTTCTGGATAGATACCTGGTTGGGCACATAGGGTGTGCCTTCTGCCCGGCTCAGTGCCATCAAAATTTGGATGTAGCCGGCACAGGTGGTGGTGTCACTTGCTGGGCGTACGCCGGATTTCGATGGCTGGTAAA
>JAAXQM010000182.1 GCA_012974295.1 Dehalococcoidales bacterium | reverse complement strand
TTGGCGTTATTTTGGCGTTAAACTGTTTGGGACAGGTTGTTATATAAAGGTGTTTTAGCTACAAAATGACTTCTTCCCTATTAGCGCATTGGTTCTAATTCAAACGTAAAATGACCCTTTGACATTTTAACCTAGAATTACGAAACCGCTGCTCTACCACTGAGCTACGCTGGCATCCAAAGCTAAACGGAAGATAAGTGGCGACGATTTAGCGATAAAAAAATATTATTTTCGCCCGCGGGAAGGGCCTCGTCCAATAAAGCCATAACATCGCTCTGCATGCCGTCAATTATATGGCTGTACACATCTATTGTAAAGGCGACCGAGCTATGGCCCAATGCTTCCGAGATCACCTTGGGCTTTGCCGCGCGTAATGGTATATCCACCGGTCACGGCCCAGCACCGTTGAAAATACTGCCTTAACCTAAATAATCTTGTTATCGGATATATGCAGGAGACAGCATGACTTTTCAACGCATTCTGGGGTAAAAGATGTTAGAAATGATCAGAAACTATGTAACCCCAGCCTCATCTCATGCCAGGGTGCAGCACAGGAAGTTTTCTCCCATAGATAGGATGAATTTAGTGAGGGTAAAATTGGGTAGGAATAATCGTAGGCAAGGCAGAGGTGAGAGTAAAAACCTGAGAGAGTTGATGATCGTGTAGTGCATCGTCGCTGTTCTCAGCCATCACCGGTACCCTGCCTCAGTTCCGGATGAGAGTAGTCCGGGGTTTGCCCATCATTGTGGAGCCGGTCAAATAGGGTGTAGTAATCGGTCTTAGTAAGAATCTTAAGGAACCTTGACTGCAGCTGGCGCTGGGCCAATAGCCTTTTCGCCGGTTTTAGAGAAAGGAATATTCCCAAGAAGCGACGCAACAGATCATGCGTCCAGAGCGTATAATCATCGAACAGTATATTCTGCAGCCTTCCTGTTGAAATAGCGCCCAAAATGAAGCGCTCAAAGGTATCTTTCGGAACAAATGCGGTCTCTTTCCTTCTTGCCATGATACGGCTCCCGCCAGGGCAGAACCTGACACAGATACCGCAACCGATGCACCTCGCAACATCAACGCAGGCATAGTCGCTTCCATTGTTGTCTTTGTGCAATGTGATGGCATATACGGGACACCGTTCAACGCAATCGCCACACCCTGTGCAGGCTTCGTGCCCTTGTTCGGAGACAAAATTGGTGGTGATCCTGGCGTTGTATCCCAGCTTCCTGTAGGCAACTAGAGCCTCGCAACAACAAGAACAACAATTGCAGATCCAGTTGACACTTTCCTGTACATTGTCCCCGATCTGGACCAAGCCCAGTTCCATGCACTGCTGGAGAATTTGGTGGGCTTGCCCTTGGCTGATTTGCCTGGCTATGCCGTGCTTGGCGAGGCTTTCCGCTGACTTATTGAAGGTGAGGCAGGTTTCCTGGGGATTATTGCAGGCTTTCCCCAGATGCTCCATCTTATGGCGACAGTAGCAGATACCCACGGTAATGCAGGTAGCCGTATCAATTATGTAGCTGGCTCGCTCGTAATCGAGGACAACTGCCCTATCTTCCTTTTCGATGGTGTCTTCGTACACTAAGGTTCTCAGAATGCTTGGTTCAAGGGAGAATATCCTTCTTATGAAATCCTCTTCGGTATTAACGTACTGGTAATAGAGTTCAGATAACACTTTCTTATCGAACCGGCCATCCAAACGCATCAAGGAGAATTCGAAGAATCCTGCCATCGTGGCTACGAGAAAATAGGCCTGTGTCTCACCGGTGGTGAAATCGAAGAGAATGCCTTTATCAGCTAATGTATTCAGTATAAGTCTCGTCTCATTGCTTGACTTCTTGAAGAGCTTGGCTGCCTCCTCAACAGTGAAGAAGTTAATGGGGAGAATAGAGACAAGATCAGCCTCCTCTGTCGTAAACAGGACACCCAGTATTTTCGAGAGGGTCTGGGAAGAAGGCGCACCCTGTGGCGGCTGGTCTAGCCTCTTCTGCAACCTATCAAAGCTTCTTGAGGTTATGTGTGCCATAGCGTCCAGACTATCTGCCGTGTTTTGAGTCCCTAAAAGGTTCTCTGAGCATATATTAACGATGGTTCGTTGTGGGGTCAAATCCACCTGCAGACTGACTATTAAATCAAAGCGCGACGGTCTGTTCTATCTTCAACAACTTCTTGGCCATACTAGCCTTGAGATGGCAATAAGGTATGTAATCCTAGCATCAGCCAAGGTCAGGGTGCAGCACAGGAAGTTTTCTCCTCTAGATAAGATGAGTACTTATTCACGGGAGTATCCTTAAGTGAACTGGAATAACTCTTCTGTGCCCTAACGTTTAATAAACTTGAATTGGGGAGCACTTCAATGCTAGAATGCCCTAATTTAGAAGTGGTACAATCATCGGGAGTAAGTTAACCGACAGATATTTAAGAACAGGAGGGGAGACATGGCAGAGTTCGATGCAAAAGCGATGGACGACGCAGCCAACGATGCATCACTGGAAATAGAGACCATAAGGGAAGAACACCCTGACGGTCTCAAGGCTGTTGAAGACTGGATGAAGAAATGGGTTCCGTCGGCCGGATACAAGCGCCTGGGGAAGATCCTCGCGGATAGATGGGGATAGACACAGCAAAACACGATACGACTGATGTAACTGAAGTCTATTTCTACGCCAGCAAAATATCAGAGGATGACGTTCCTTATTAAGCATTGAGGGCGTGGTTGATTGCTGAGATGGGAATGACATGCCCGGAATGCTGGATATTGGAAGAAAAATAGTTGATGCAGGATTTCTGATGGCTGAGTATGACACGATACATATTGCAGTAGCTCCGCCAAATATAACTGAGCCGGAGCTTATTAAGAAGGTGGCAGCCATTGTCAACAGAGACACGTATGACACGCGCCTTCTCTTGGCCGGGCAAATTCCAAGGATCATTGCCCAATGCCAAAGCATGCAGGTGGCTCAAGCGATGGCCCAAAGGCTGACAGACTTAGGCTTATTGGCAATTGTCTGCAAGGATTCGGAGCTTCATGCGCCTTTACAAAGCTTCATAGCATACACAATGGAATTTAAAGAGAGGGAAATCCTGTTCTGGGACAAGGCTGGTCAGGAGAGAAGGATAGAAGCAGAGGATGTCTTTCTGATTCTCAAGGGAAGGAAGCATACTAACAAAGAGGAAGAAAAAACGAAGACCGAGGTGAAAATTAATTTACCGGCCATTGAGTATTCGCTCTTGGGTACTGATATGGGTTTATCCTCTCTCGTCAATTTTGATACCCTCACTGCGAAATTACGTGAGGTATCCCCACAGGCAATTTACGATGACAGGCTGACGAAATCTCTCGACCAGAATAAGCCCTCTACCAGTGGTCAAGATGACCTAGAGACCAAATTGCGACTGATCTACCAATTTCATTTAGTACAGAGTAGCCCCTGACCATACTATGGGAACATGAGATGGAGGCAGTAAGCCTGGTCAGGTGGGTTCAGCCAGGTAACACAGATTAATATAGTCATGGTTGTGCGAACCAAGTAAAGCTATATCCCCTTCAGGAGCGCCACTTTATAAAGCTAAAATGCCACTCAAGGTGTCATACTCAAGTAGACATAACGAGAAATAGCTGACAAAAAGCTAACCAAACTGTTATCTGGTGGTGATTAAGGATTTATCGATCAATTTCGGCTACTACGGCCAGGTGGTCTGAGGCATTGCTTGTAATCACGCGAACATCGCTTGCCTTCAGGTCGGGTGAGACCCAGATGTAATCGATACGCAAGTAGGGATTCGGTGCCGGCCAGGTATATACTGGAGGAGGCTCGATCCCTGCAAGGGCATCTACAAGGCTGGCCTGCTTTAGCATAACCATCTCCGGATCATTAGGAATAGCGTTCAGGTCTCCCAGCAGTACCGTTTGTTCATCATTATCCCATATGTTAATTGTCTCCTGTACCTGTAGCTATAACTCCGTCTGTTTGGTCGTGAGTTAATGAGAGCCATTGAGTATTCGCTCTTGGGTACTGATATGGGTTTATCCTCTCTCGTCAATTTTGATACCCTCACTGCGAAATTACGTGAGGTATCCCCACAGGCAAT
>JAAXQM010000053.1 GCA_012974295.1 Dehalococcoidales bacterium | reverse complement strand
GGATGCCGTCATATCACAAAAGGGCCCGGTGGTAGTGGATGTCATCATGGATCCCGACGATATGCCGCCGATGAATATCGAGGCAACCCTCCGTATGTCAGCCGGCTAACCCAGGTAGATGATGCCTCCCATCCACGGACTCCTCTTTAAAAGGACTATTCTAAAGGGATAAGGGGCGTTGCATAGTCACTCATTTCTAATTGTCACAGAGAAAGGGATTGAAGATGGTGGTAAGAGCCATAAACAGAGGGTGGCTGAAGCTACTAGCGCTCCTCGACGATTATCTCGAAAGGGTAGCTCATCGCTCCGGTAGGGCATACGCTCTCGCAAAGCGTACACCATCGCTTGCAGGAAATACATTCTGCTTTTCGAACCACGGTCACTATATTATCGACTAGCACGAGAACACTGCACTTGCACACGCTTACACACAACCCGCATCCGTCGCACTTATCCCGATCCACCAGTGGCATATCAACCATTCTATTAGCTGCCCTCTGCCATTAGGCTATTACTAAAACCTGTAGCTGAATGTGACTTTTGTCACAAAGATGTTCATCCACTATGTCTTATACTAGAAATATGTTGACTATGTCGATAATTAAGGTCTACAATAAAAGTATATCAGAGAACAATGAAGCTATCTACTAAAGGAAGATACGGCACCAGAGCACTGTTAGACGTCGCTCTTCATCAAGAGGACAGCCCGGTGCAATTAAAAGTTATTGCCCAAAGACAGCAGATTTCCCTTCACTACCTGGAGCATATTATCGCTCCTCTTATAGCAGCGGGGTTATTAAGGAGCACTCGGGGAGCGTATGGTGGGGTATCGCTGGGTAAACCACCCCAGGAGATAGTACTAAGTGAAGTGATTCAAGTTTTAGAAGGTTCCATAACCCCCGTGGAATGCGTTGATGATCCTAATGTATGTTCACGTGCCGATATATGTGTAACTCGCGATGTCTGGACAGATGTAAAAAAGGCAATGGCAGGGGTTTTAGAATCCGTAACCCTACAAGATTTAGTCGAGCGGCAAAAAGATAAACAGAAGCTCGCATCCGCAATGTATTACATATAATTTGCAGTTGCAATCATGGAGGTACTTCGAATGCCAAAGATAGCCAATGACATTACCCAGTTAATAGGTAAAACGCCCCTAGTCAGATTGAACAAGGTGACCTTGGGACTGAATTCAGAAGTTGTGGCGAAGCTGGAGTCGTTTAATCCCTGTGGTAGCGTTAAGGATAGAATTGGCGCCTCCATGATTGAGGCTGCCGAGAAAGCAGGCTCGATTAAGAAGGACACTGTAATTATCGAATCTACCAGTGGCAACACGGGTATAGCCCTCGCCTTCATCTGTGCTGTCAAAGGCTACCGCTTGCTTCTCACAATGCCTGATACTATGTCCCTGGAACGCAGACAGCTTTTGGCAGCCTTCGGAGCAGAGTTAATATTAACGCCGGGGTCGGAAGGGATGACGGGTGCAGTGAGCAAAGCAGAGGAGCTGTTTGCCAATACCCCCAATTCTTTTATGCCACAGCAGTTTAATAACGTGGCTAACCCTCAAGTCCATCGTGAAACTACTGCCAGGGAGATTTGGGATGATACCGAAGGTAGGGTAGACATCCTGGTGAGTGGTGTAGGAACTGGAGGCACTATTACGGGGATTGCGGAGATGATCAAGGTAAGAAAGCCTGAGTTTCTGACTATTGCTGTCGAACCGAAAGACTCGCCTGTCCTCTCCGGTGGCAAACCAGGTTCCCACAAGATTCAGGGCATCGGCGCCGGATTCGTTCCCGAGGTGCTACGGACAGACTTGATTGATGAAGTTATCCAGGTCACCAATGAAGATGCGGGTATAATGGCACGAAGACTGATCAGAGAAGAGGGGATCTTAGCCGGTATATCCTCGGGGGCGGCAACCTGGGCCGCTCTTCAGGTTGCCAAAAGAACTGAGAATCAAGGTAAGCTTATCGTAGTCATTCTTCCCGACAGCGCTGAGCGTTATTTGACAACCTGGCTTCTCCAGGAGAATCCTCTAGCTATGCAAACTAATATATAGAATGGTTGGACATATATAGGAAACTAGCTTGTTTAGAACTATAAAGGAAGATATACGTACCGTTTCCATTAAGGATCCGGCAGCAAGACACTGGATGGAGATCATCTGCTGCTATCCAGGCTTACATGCCCTATGGTTCCATCGAGTAGCCCATTTGCTATGGTGTCATAGACTACGTCTCCTTGGCCGTTTGCTCTCCCACCTTAGTCGCTTCTTGACCGGGATCGAGCTTCACCCCGGAGCCAGGATCGGCAGGAGTTTCTTCATCGACCATGGTATGGGAGTGGTCATCGGCGAAACAACAGAGATCGGGGATAATGTCTTGCTATATCAGGGGGTTGTCCTCGGTGGGACCACCCATGAGAGGCTGAAACGCCATCCGACTCTCGGTAATAACGTGGTTGTTGGAGCGGGAGCCACACTGCTGGGTGCAATTACCATTGGGGATGGAGCTAGGATAGGTGCAGGCTCAGTGGTAGTAAACTCCGTGCCCCCCGGAGCAACTGTAGTGGGAATTCCGGGACGCGTGGTGACGGAGGGTATGGGACCAGCTGAGGCTCTGGAGCACGGCAAATTACCCGACCCGGTTAACGAGGCGCTCAGGCTTATCATTGCCGAGCAGTCAGGGCTGGCAGAGCGCATCCACAAGGTCGAGGAATCTCTTAAGGTTCAAAAAGATAGCAAAACGTTACGGAAACAAGGTAACGATAATGGCATGACTCAAGTATAACTGAGGAGGAAGAATTGACAAAAACCATTGCAGAGATAAATGAGAAGATAAGAAAAGGCCAGGCTGTAGTGGTGACCGCTGAGGAGGTCATTGGCCTGGTACAGAAGAAAGGTGCGGAGAAGGTCGCCAGGGAGGTGGACGTGGTAACCACGGGCACCTTTGGTCCCATGTGCTCCTCAGGCGCTTACTTCAACATTGGGCACACAAAGCCAAGGATAAAGGTGGGAGGCGGAAGGGCCTACATCAACGATGTCCCTGTATATACCGGGATTGCCGCGGTTGACGTCTTTCTGGGCGCTACGGCTACCCCCGACGATGACCCTAGAAACAGAGTTCGCCCCGGGCCCTTCAACTATGGCGGCGGGCATGTCATTGAGGATCTGGTGGCAGGCAAGGATGTGAAGTTGATGGTATCTGCCTATGGCACAGATTGCTATCCGAGGAAAAGGCTGGAAACCTGGATCAACATAAAAGACCTCAACGAGGCGGTGCTCTTCAATATGAGGAACGCTTACCAGAACTATAACGTAGCGGTGAACCTCTCGGACAAGACCATCTATACATATATGGG
>JAAXQM010000029.1 GCA_012974295.1 Dehalococcoidales bacterium | reverse complement strand
TACCCAGCGTGTTCAAGCTGAGCAGAAGTTAAAGGAGAATGAGGAGCGGTTGAGATTTTTTATGGAATCAGCAACCGATGTATTCAATATTTGGGATTCAAATCTGGATTAAGTATACACTCCTGAAAGAGGAGTAAAGGAATATTTCCCCCCTGGAACAAAAAAAGAGGATGTATTGGGGAAAAATTTGTCAGAAATTGTACCTGATATTAAGAAAACAGGTAGGTATGATGAATACTTAGAAGTTATAAAAACAGGAAAGCCCTTCTTAGCGGAAGACATTATTCCTAATTCAAAATTTGGAAACAGGCACATCTCCATCAAAGCTTTCAAGTCAGGAAATGATATGGGGCAGGTAATCACTGATATTACCAGACAGAAGCAGGCTGACGAACAGCTTCGCAGTTACGCTGAACGTATCCGTGCAATGGCCAAGCAGCTTTCTGAAGTGGAGGAGTCCCAGCGACGTAATATAGCACGGGAAATGCATGATAGTGTTGGGCAGAACCTTACGGTTCTTGGAATAAACTTCAGCAGGGCGAAAACGCAGATGGCTAAAGCGAAAATAGAAGAAGCGCAATCTATATTGGATGATTCGCAGCAGCTTTTAGAGCAGACAACCGAGTCTATTCGCAATGTCATGGCTGACCTACGGCCGCCGGTGCTGGAAGACTATGGGTTGCTGGCTGCTCTCCGCTGGTATGGAGATCTCTTCGCCTCACGAAATGAGATTTCTGTTACTGTGGAGGGGGAAGAGCCAGATCCTCGGATAGGTATAGAGCTCGAGATCGTACTTTTTCGCATTGCCCAGGAGGCATTGACAAACATAGCGAAGCATGCGAAGGCCAGTGATGTTACAATGAACTTTGACATAAAAGATGGAATACAACGACTTGTAATCACCGATGATGGGGTTGGATTTGATACTGATGAATTGTCTAAATACAAAGAGCAGACGAGTTGGGGAATGGTCACGATGTCCGAGCGTGCCCAGAGCATAGGTGGCTCGCTTTCCATCGAGTCCCATCCCGGGGGCGGCACACAGATTATTGTGGAGGTAGTACGATGAGTATAACAGTGCTTATAGCTGATGATCACGCTGTAGTTCGCGATGGACTGCGGGCAATGATGGAAGTAGATGGCGATATCAAGGTTATAGGCGATGCAAGCGATGGACGCGAAGCAGTAGATAAGGTAGCACAGCTCTGCCCTGACGTTGCTATCGTGGACATTGCCATGCCTGAATTAAACGGCATCGATGCGACGCGAAAAATCCTCCAGGTCTGTCCCTCAATCCGGGTGATTATCCTCTCCATGTACTCCTCAACCGAGCATATCGTTCGGGCACTAAGGGCAGGAGCCCTCGGCTACGTGCTGAAGGAATCGGCTGGCATTGAGGTCGTCAATGCTATTCGGGCTGTCCACGAAGGCCATCGTTATCTGAGCGAGAAGATATTGGATACTGTGATCGACGACTACTTACGTCGCAGGGATACAGTTGGATTAGATAGTCCGCTGGCACGCCTCAGCCTTCGCGAGCGGGAAATACTGCAACTTGTCGTTGAGGGTAAGTCGAGTGTAGAAGCAGCCAAGATTATTGGACTCTCTCCCAAGACAGTGGAGACCCACCGAAGCCGATTGATGAAGAAGTTGGAAGTGGGCGATGTGGTCGGTCTTATTAAATTCGGAGTCCAGCATGGTTTGATCCCCATAGAGAAATTAGATTTCGATTCCGGGAATACGACTACCTAAAGGGCGACTTGAAGTGCTGAAGTTGCCTCTCTTGGAGACTCTTCTTCTCGTGGGTATCTTCTAGCGAATGTTATCATCGATCGTTAAGAGCCGCATCAGCCATCAGAAAATTCACTGCTCATCAAGACCATAGACAATAGTCTCTCCAAGCATCTGTACGCTGTCACATACCATTGGTGTTTCCCTGACCTTATCTTATATTCCTTTTTGCCGAGGGAAACTGTAGACTCAGTTGTCTATCCAAAGATTGCTGAAATAGTTTCAATCAACCCCCTAATCCTCCAATCTTGGGGGACACCCCCGAGGCCCCCAGCAGGAAGTATCCTGCACCTCTTATTAAGTGGTCTCTAAGTAGTGGTAGGTGGGTAAGCATGAGACGTAGAGATTGCCAGCCAAGTGCCTGTCATTGCCCGACTCGATCGGGCAATCCAGAAATTAGCTCAGCTTGCTACCTGGATCATCCGGTCAAGCCGGATGATGACCCCAGACCGCCGTCAGAGGGAGATGATTCTGGATTCCCTTTACCACTGTCATTGTGCGGCACGAACGTGAGATTGCTTTGCTCTGCTCGCAATGACAATAGGGTTTCGGTCGCAATGACAACGGGACGCCCGTCATCCGATAACTTGCCTTACAAATACATTGGACGAGTGGGGGTATTGACAAGCATTTGTGGTTATGGTATAGTCCAGTTCGCTAATCTAATACGCCTTAAAGCCTGGCATATTTATTACTAATTGAAACGTGTTGAAGCGCTGCCCTGAAATGTATGAAGAATGAGGATTTCACTGGCGCAAGTTGAAATGGGAAAGCTCAAACAAGGAAGGAGGGAACATGGCAAACTATGTTGTTCTAATGAAGATGACTCCAGAAGGTGCCAAGAATCTCAAGGACGCTCCCCAAAGGCTGGCCAAATATAACGAGAAGCTGGTCGCAGAAGGGGCAAAGATCATTGCAGCTTATGCCACAATGGGGCGATATGACTATGTTGCCATAATTGAAGGCCCCGAGGACATCGCTAAGGTCTTCAAATCCTCAGCGGCTGTAGGCATGCTCGGCGCTGTCAGAAGTGAGACAATGCCCGCCTTGGCTGTGACGGATTTCTTCAAGTTAGTGGCAGAAATCTAGAGAAGGTTTCATCCCTTCAATAGCCTGCTTGCCGGGATCTGGCAGAGAATATCGCTATTTAGGCAGGACTAACATTGGTCTAGCCAGTAATCTTTAATAATGTATGGAGGCAAAATATGGGAACTAATGTAACCACTTACGGAAAGCGTGAACTATGGGCGCTGTTGAGTCAGGCCAGTAATGCACTGGGCAGGGTTGCCGACAGTGAATTAAGCCAAGCGGGCATCTCCATGATGCAGGCTGCAGTTCTGGTCTTCGTTAAAAATTCTAAAGAGCCGGTAATACCTGCCCACATATCGCGTTGGCTGTTTCGGGAGCCTCACACAGTATCCCAGCTACTAATGCGCATGGAGAAACAAGGCCTGGTGAAAAGAACAAAGGATCTGGACAGGAAGAACCAGGTAAGAATCACATTAACAGAAAAGGGCGAGAAAGCTTTCCAACAGCAAAGTGAGATGAGGGGCATTGGCAGGATACTGTCTACCC
>JAAXQM010000030.1 GCA_012974295.1 Dehalococcoidales bacterium | reverse complement strand
CGATAAGGCGATGGTCGTCAGCGGGATGGAGTCCGACTGTAGGCTCGTCGCATATATAGAGTACGCCCATAAGTCCGCTTCCAATCTGGGTAGCCAGACGAATGCGCTGTGCCTCACCACCAGAGAGTGTGCTTGATCCACGGTCGATAGCGAGATAATCAAGCCCTACGTCTTTCAAGAAGCCAAGGCGGGAGCTGATTTCCTTGAGGATCTGGTGGCCGATGAGTGATTCGCGCTCACTGAGTAGTGGCTCCACCTTACTATCACCGCTGAGCTTTCCGAGCCATGTCAATGCCTGATTAATTGACATGGCACTCACCTGAGCGATGTTTTCATTACCAATGGTTACCGCCAAGGATTCGGCTTTGAGTCGCTGCCCCTGACAGGCAGGGCAAGGATTCGATGTCATATAACGCTCTATTTCAGTACGTATATATTCGGACTCGGTCTCGCGGAAACGCCGCTCAAGGTTAGGAATCACCCCCTCGAATGTGCTGTCATACTGGTAGGTTCGCCCGAGCTGTGTCTCATGCTTCAATGTCACTAACTGGCTGCCACTGCCGTAGAGGACAATATTAAGTTGTTCAGGAGTCAGGTTCTTAACCGGTATATCAATAGAGAATCCGTATTTACGGGCTATGGAATCCAGCATGCTTGTATACCAAGGGCTCATGGAGCTTGCTCGGGTCCATGGCCGGATTGCCCCTTCAGCAATTGATAGCTTCTTGTTGGGAAAGACCAATTCGGGGTCGATCTCCATCTTGACTCCAAGCCCGGTGCAGGAGTGGCAGGCACCGTGAGGACTATTAAAGCTGAAGGTACGGGGTTCGATCTCACCCAGGCTTATTCCACAGTGCACACAGGCAAAGTGTTCTGAAAAGAGTAACTCCTCTGCATCGATAACTTTGACCAGCACCACCCCGCCTCCCAGCTTGAGGGCTGTTTCCACGGAATCGGCGATGCGACTTCTTTGGTCATTGCCCTCGATGATAAGCCTATCAACCACTGCTTCAATGGTATGCTGTTTGTATCTATCCAGATCGAAATCCTCAGCGAGGTCATATATATTGCCATCGACCCTTACCCGCACATAACCTGCTTTTCTCAGGTCGTCAAATACCCCCTGATGCTCTCCCTTACGGTCCTTGATTAAGGGAGCCATGATTATTATTGAATCCTTAGTGGGAAGTTTCAGCAGAGCATCGACGATCTGTTGTAACGTCTGCTGGGAGATCTCTCTTCCGCAATTGGGACAGTGGGGGTGACCCACTCGAGCAAAAAGCAGCCTCAGATAGTCATATACTTCGGTTACTGTACCTACCGTGGAACGCGGATTTCTGCTTGGCCCTTTCTGATCGATAGAGATTGCCGGACTGAGCCCCTCGATATAGTCCACATCGGGTTTCTCCATGCGACCGAGGAACTGACGGGCATAGGCGGAGAGTGATTCTACATAACGGCGTTGCCCCTCGGCATAAATGGTATCAAAGGCTAGAGAGCTCTTCCCTGAGCCTGAGACACCTGTGATCACCACCAGCTTATCCCTGGGGATGGCGACGTCGATATTCTTCAGGTTATGCTCTCGGGCTCCTTTAACGAAAATTGTATCCAGTGGCATAAATACTGCTCTATTGATAATACATTTGGTAACTTTTCATTGTAACATGGGGTAAAAAGTCAAACAAGCGTGCTATAGATCTGGAAAGGAGTGCAACTATCTAATGTGAGAGCACGTGGGTATCTACTATCGAGGGTCTTTGCGATGGCGGCAAACGACAGCGGAAAACCTACCCCAAATCATTGAACTGGATTCTAAACATGGGAAAATGCTGAAGCGCAATAATTGGAGACTACTGAAATAGTCTCAATCAACCCCCTAATCCCCCAATCTTGGGGGGCTTTAAAAGTTGGGGGACACCAACGAGCCATAGGCAAGAAGTATCGTGCATCACTTTTTCAAGGGTCTCACTATATATACTCGAAGCATATTAGTATATGCTGATCAATCTCTATCGTGAATGGGAACTTCAGTACAAGAAAGGTTTTATGTATGAGATAATCTATGAAAAATTGCAGAGTAAGACAGTACTTGGCCGGGAACAGGATTGCTATTATACCCCGGGATATGAGGAGTTCGCTTTACCAAGATGGGGTGGCGCTTTATGTTCTCACCAGCAGGACGGGAGTATCCCCTGCATGTAAAACTTTGTCTGCGTTGCTCCCGAATGCCCAAAGACTAATACTTGAATGCCCATGTGTTGACATAGCTACCATGTCGACCTGTATTTCATCAGCAATCCTGATAATTTCTTCGGCCGGGCCTCCGATTCCAACCTCGGATGTAGTTTCGATTCCTTTGTCCCTAAATTCGGCACCCACTTTATCCAGGTATAATTTGGAATTTTCTATCATATTCTGCAAATCCTCCGGGCTATGTGGCTGCAGGACAGCCTCTCCCGGTATGGCGTAAACGAAGTAGGAAGGTGCTACTACCTGGAAGAGGACGACTTCCGCTTTTAGCTTTGAGGCAAGCTCACTCACATGGGGAATTACTACTTCACTTGCCTTTGAGCCATCCAGGGGAACGAGTATCTTATTTATACGCTCCGCACGCGCTTCGGGAGGTGTGTCCTTGGCCCTGATAAGTGCTATTGGCCTGTCTGTAGCCCTAACCACCTTGGCGGCCACGTTTCCCAGTATCCATCGTCTGATGCCGGACCTGCCGTGCGTTGTCATCACGATTAGGCCAATATTCTCCTTGTCTGCATAGTCCACAATCTGCTCAGCAACGTGGCCCGTAAGATGGACTGAGCTTACTTTGATTTTCTTAGCGCGCTTATTTTTTCGGAACTTTTCGGCATCCTGTATTGTGGCCTCGACAATTTTCTCAATGTACAACTGGTGCATGTTTTCATATTTCTCATCTGCTGATTCAGATACATGTATCAGGGTGATATCACAACCCAAGGCTCCCGCTAACTCCTCTGCGTAAGGTAGGGCAATCTCAGCCAGATCCGATCCGTCCAGGGGGACAAGTATTTTCTCGTACATTATTAATCTCCAATCATCTAGTACTAATTATTGAAATTCCCGTATCAACTGCTATGGTGATGTTATTACGTCTACCTATTGCATGTCAAGACTATTGGGCAACGGGTTTCGTTCCATAGAGATTGTATGGCCCGAATACGTTAACGGCTTGTAGTCTGGGGTAAGAATTGATGGTAAGTAGGCAGAGGTGCCTGAGTGAAATGCCCCCCGAATTTTTAATAATTCTCGCAGCATTGGGCGACTTTGGTGGTTGATTGATCTTGTTTTATAGAGATATTGCATTCGCCGAATTACTTATATATACTGATTTTAGGTATAAATAGGTTTGGCGTTTCAGCATCACAGCGCTGCACGGGCGAGTGAGATGTGTATTTCGGTACAATTAAATTCTAGCAAGTCAGCAAAAAGGGTATTGAACCTTTATCACAAAGGGTCTACAGGCAATTAATAAAGGAGGGTCGGTATGGCTTTCCAGGATAAGGATTTGGTATGTCGTGATTGCGGCAAAAAGTTCACGTTCACTGCAGGTGAACAAGAGTTTTACCTGTCGCGAGGGCTGGAGAGTGAACCCACTCGATGTAAAGAGTGTCGCTTAGAAAAGAAGCTAAGTCGTGTTGGCGGGTCTCGCATAATGCATCCTACAGTCTGCGCCCAGTGCGGCCAGGATTGCGAGGTACCCTTTGAGCCCAGGGGCGATCGACCAGTTTACTGCAATGAATGCTTTTCCAAGAATAGAAGTAGCCGCTAGATTATTTCACTGCTAATAAGCCGAGGCGCCTCTAATACGTGTCTCGGCTTCTGCGATTCTGGAGGGTTCAATGAATGTTGGTGTATGTAAGATCCGAATGCGCTTATCCGAGAACCATTCCCTTAAAGGCAAGCGACAGGTCTCAAAGCCGATTATTGAGCGAGTGAAAAACAGATACAACGTTTCTATTGCAGAAGTCGATGACCAGGACCTGTGGCAACTTCTTACTTTGGGAATAACTTGCGTCAGCTCCAGCGGTCCGCATGCTAATGAGATGCTATCGAAGGTGGTTGATTTTATACAGCAGAGCAAGCTTGATATGGAAATGCTCGATTACGAGATAGAGATAATCCACGCATTTTAAAATGGAAACCGTGGCCTTTCTGGAGCACCTGCAAAAGCATCCATCCTATAAGAATCAAATTACCCATGTTGCTCAGATAGCCAGCCGCGAGCCCAGCTATGGTGAACTGGCGGAACCCCTCCATCCCACGCTCCTTAGCTACATGGAGGCGGCTCATTTAATTCCCCTATACAGCCATCAGGCGCAGGCGATAAACGTCGTCCGATCGGGAAAGAATGCCTTTGTAGTTACCCCATCGGCCAGTGGCAAGACACTTTGCTACAATGTCCCGATTCTGGATACAGCATTGAGGGAAAAGAGGAGTTGTGCTCTTTATCTTTTCCCTACCAAGGCGCTATCTCAGGATCAATTCCGGGGGCTTCGAGAGCTTTTCGATTTTCACCAACCGTCCTCACAACTACCTGGTTTTTCCGGGCTGGAGTGTGCCATCTTCGATGGTGATACCCCAACACAGGAGCGTGGCGAGATCAAGCGGTTGGCGCGGTTGGTATTCAGCAACCCCGATATGCTTCACCTGGGTATTCTGCCTCACCATGAGTCGTGGTCAAGGTTCCTGCGCCAGCTTCGTTATGTGGTAGTAGATGAAGCCCATGTCTACCGTGGTGTCTTTGGCTCTCACGTGGCCAACGTGCTGCGCCGTTTGAGGCGGTTATGCGCCCTTTATGGGGCAAACCCCCAGTTTATCTGCTGCTCTGCCACCATTGCTAACCCCGGAGAGTATATAGAGCAGATGGTAGGACTCCCTTTCGAAGTGATCGACGAGGATGGATCTCCTTACGGAGGAAAGGATTTCGTTTTATGGAATCCACCGATTATCGATCAGGCAGGCGCTACCAGGCGTAGCGCAAATACCGAGGCCACCCTGCTCTTCACGGAGCTGGTGAGTAGTGGTCAGCGAACTATCACCTTTGCCAGGTCGCGAAAGTTAACCGAGCTTATCTATATTTATTCCAGGGACCAGCTGGCTAAAGAGAGTGCAGCGCTGGCACAGAGAATAAAACCTTACCGTGCTGGCTACCTCCCTGAGGAGAGACGTCAGATTGAGCATCAGCTCTTCGATGGAGAGCTTTTAGGAGTGGTTGCGACCACGGCCTTAGAGATTGGGATTGATATTGGCAACCTCGATGCAACAATACTCACCGGCTACCCTGGGAGCATTGCTAGTACATGGCAGCAGGCAGGAAGGAGCGGTAGGAGAGGGGAGAGGTCCTTAAGCTTCCTTATCGCGCTGGACAATCCCCTAGACCAGTATTTTATGCGGCATCCTGAGGCCTTTTTCGGTAGAAGCTGCGAACATGTGCTTATCAATCAGACTAACCCCTATATCTTGAAGCACCATCTTCTATGCGCGGCCTGGGAGCGCCCGCTGGATGATAAAGATGGTGACATATTTGGCGCAGGCTTCGCTAAGGCAAGGGATGATCTCATGGTTGAAGGCTTGATCAGGGATCGCCAAAGAAAGTGGTATCCCTCACCTCGCGTGAAATACCCTGCTAATGAGGTAAACATACGCTCTGCCTCATCGGATCGCTACACTTTAGTCGACGTTTCGCAGGGGTATGAAGAGATGGAGACGGTCGAGGCGGCAGTGGCTTTTTTCCAGATCCACCCTGGTGCCATCTACCTTCACCAGGGGGAAGCTTACCTGATCGATAAACTGGACATCCCATCACGTACTGCCTATGCTTGCCCCATTGATTCCAATTACTATACCCAAACTAAAGATATCACAGACCTATCGATCTCGAAGGTGAACACTGAGAAACAGCTTGGGGGGGTGCGCGTTCATCTGGGTGAGGTGTCAGTGACCACGACAGTGGTGGGCTTCAAGAAGCTTAGGCAATTGACCGAAGAGGTTATCGGGGAGGAGCCTCTTGACCTGCCGTCGCAGACCTTTTCCACTATTGGTTTGTGGTTCGATATCCCGCAGCATATTATTATGCAGCTTGTCACAAGGGGGCTTGATCTCGCCGGGGGTCTTCATGCTACAGAGCACGCTGCTATTGCCCTGTTACCGCTGTTTGCGCTCTGTGATAGAAACGATATCGGTGGCCTTTCTACGCCGGCTCATGACGACACGGGCAGTGCCCAAATATTCATCTACGATGCCTATCCCGGAGGCATTGGTATTACCGAGAAAGGCTTCGAAATAATAGATGAATTATGGCTGGTAACTTTACAGGCGATCTCAGGATGCCCCTGCGAGAGCGGATGTCCCAGCTGCATCCAATCACCTAAGTGTGGAAACAATAACGAGCCACTGGATAAGGGTGCAGCAAAAGTTATCCTCGAAACGTTACTTGGCTGTTAGCATAATGAGACTGCTGATATAGTTACAATCAACCCCCTAATCCCCCAATCTTGGGGGACTTTTAATAAGCTGGGGGACACCCCCAGACCCCCGGCATGAAGTATTCTGCACCTCTTTTTCAGCGTTGTCGAATAAAACCATTCATGTCATTCGTGTTACTAGGGTCAGGGTGCAGTTGAAATGGCATATTCAGGAATAATAAACTTGCCATTGGCATAGATTGTGGTAAAATTGGTGAACAAGGTGACAGGTGATGAGTGCGGTAGATAAAAAAGACGAGAAGCTGAATATCGAGACCATTAAGTGGGGCAAGATTACCTGGATCAACGTTGAAAAACCCACTAGCTCGGATATGGAATATCTGGCAAAAAATTACCTGTTTAATCTTTTTGATCTGGAGGACTGCCTCTCGAGGATAGAGCGCCCTAAGATCGATGAGTATGAGAACTACCTTTTTCTAGTGCTACACTTCCCTGTATTTAAACAAGAGTCGCGGGTAACGACGTCAAGCCAGGTATCTATCTTCATTGGTGAGGACTTCCTGGTTACAGTTCATACGGGCGATCTCAAGACGCTGGCCAAGCTTTTCGATGATTGTCAGCTGAACGAACGGGCGCGGGAAGAACACATGGCGCGCAGCTCGGGTTACCTCCTGTACCGTATCCTCGACCGACTGGTGGACTATTGTTTTCCTATCCTTAACAGGGTTATCGCCAATATAGAGGCTGCAGAGGACAGGCTCTTCAGTGAGCCTGCCCGGGATACGGTTCAGGAGATATCTGTCCTTAGGCGCGATGTTATGTCCTATCGCCGTATTATTCGCCATCAGCCAGCTATCCTTAAATCACTGGAGGTAAGAGAGTACCCCTTCCTCAGGGAGGACCTCGATGTTTACTTCGGTGATATTGGTGACCATATTGGCACGATCAGCGAGACGCTGGAGGAGTATAAAGAGGTTGTCGAAGGGCTAAATGCCACCAGCGATTCCCTATTCTCTCACCGCACCAACGAAGTAATGAAGATGCTCACCGTTCTGGGTACTATTCTCCTTCCGCTACTTGTGATCTCAGGTATCTATGGCATGAACGTATCCCTTCCTTTCGGTGATAGCTCATTCGCCTTTCCATTGATCATTCTGTTTACGCTATGCATTTCCGGGGGTATGCTGGCCTACTTTCGCAATAGACGGTGGATCTAATAAATGCCGCGTAACCCCGATATTATGGTGGGCATTGGTGGGGAATAGGGTCTCACAGCGCTTCATAGTCATTGCCGCCGTTTTTATAACCTGCCTCATCACAGCGAACATCATCGCCGTCAAGCTTATCTCCATTGGCGGGCTCATACTGCCGGCAGCCATAATAATCTTTCCCTTAAGCTATATCTTCGGCGATATACTTACCGAGGTTTATGGCTTTAGAGCTGCGAGAAAGGTTATATGGCTGGGCTTTCTGTGTAATTTAATAGTGGTATTGGCCATCTGGATCGGTGGCCTACTGCCAGCAGCGCCATTCTGGGAAGGAAAACAGGCAGCTTACGATACGATTCTAGGCTATGTACCCAGGGTGCTTCTCGCCTCTTTCGTCGCTTATCTCATAGGCGAGTTTGCAAATTCTTTCGTACTGGCCAAGATGAAGATAAAAACAAAGGGGCGGTGGCTGTGGACCAGGACCATCGGTTCCACTATAGTCGGTCAGGGACTTGATTCCGCCATTTTCATCACCATCGCATTTGCCGGTACACCTGAATTCGTAGCGATAAGCATAGTTCACCTGTGGCTGGTAAAGACAGGCTATGAAACGGTGGCTACTCCCTTCACCTATGCGGTAGTAAATTACCTGAAAAAGAAAGAGGGTATAGATACATATGACTATGACACAAGATTTAATCCTTTCCGTATTTCCGATTAAGCGTGTTTATCTGGAGAAACTTTAATGATAATCAATGGAGGTATATTTTAATGGAATTAGAGATACTTGGCGCTCATAACTGCGAGTCCAGGGATGCGAAGCTTACTTCGCTCCTGATAGATAGTACCGTTGCCATAGATGTCGGTAGCCTCACTTCAAGCCTGTCACTCGAAACGCAGAAAAAGGTGAGGGCCATTCTCATAACACATCGCCATTTTGATCATATCAGGGACCTGGCTACCTTTGGCATGAATGTCTATTCGTCGGGTCCAGTAAATGTCTACGCTCTCGATAGTGTACTCGACATAATCTCAACTCATCTCTTAAACGACATCGTCTATCCAGACTTTCGAAAAAAACCACTTCCCGAGAAGCCTGCCCTAAAATTCTATCCCCTGGAGCCAAACAAGGAGCTTATTATTGAAGGGTATACTGTTTTACCTCTTCCAGTGAATCACAATGTCCCCACAGTTGGCTATCAGGTTACGTCCCCGGATGGAAAGAGCCTCTTCTACACCGGGGATACGGGAAGAAATCCCTCTTCTCTATGGGAGACGGTTTCTCCAGGACTTCTCGTCACCGAGGTGACCCTGCCCAATAAGTTCGAGTCTTTTGTCCAAGACACCGGGCATCTAACCCCCCGACTTTTAAAGCAGGAGCTTATTGATTTCAGCAGGGTAAAGGGGTACTTGCCTCACGTTGTCACTGTACACATGAGCCCTCATCTTGAGTCTGAGATCAAGGAGGAGGTTGCGCAGGTCGCTGCAGAATTAGCAGTAAATATAACTGTGGGCTACGAGGGGATGAAGTTTATCATTTAATAAACCGGGTGAATTGGCAGAAAAAGACGGGAATAACGATAATCCTTCCAGATATTGGGGCAGAGATATAGCTATTGTGGATTTAATTATGGGCGGTAGAATTAAATACGAGCCAGATTTATAGTGGATACCAATGCAGGCAAGCTGGCGCGCTGGCTCAAGATGCTGGGCTACGATACTCTATTTATTAACGATGTCGATGACAATGAGCTAATTGCTATCGGCTTGAACGATAAGAGGGTGCTCCTTACCAAGGATACCCAGATTATGCTACAGCGAGTGGTCACGAGTGGCAGGCTGAAAGCCGTGCTTATCGAAGATGACAATCCCAAAGATCAATTACGCCAGGTGGCAAGGATGATAAAGATAGATCAAGAAAGGAAATTCACCCGCTGTCTGGAGTGTAATAAGCTGCTCGTTCCCAAGAGTAAGGATGAGGTCCAAGAGCTTGTCCCCGCCTATGTCTTCAAGACACAATCCCAATATTTCCAGTGCCCCGTTTGCCAAAGGATCTATTGGCGAGGCACCCACTGGCAGAGAATGAATAAGGAGATGGAAGCGCTTATGGGTGCAGAGGTATGAGGAAAGAGGCCTTTGTGTACGAAGAGACCCCAGTCGAGGCATATACTAAGGGAGGACACTGTGTTCTGACCGCCTTTAATATTCCCTCGTAATCCCAGATCTAAAGCTTCAACCCTGTTTCGTCATCGAGCCATTGCAGATAATCTCGGTTACCCCCTATTATCGGTAAAGCGATGACCTCAGGGACATCATAACTATGATTTTGCTTCACCAACTCGATGAGTTCTTCCAACAGCGTGGCCTTTGTCTTAACGATTAGCAGAGCCTCATCAGCAGATTCGATCTTGCCCTGCCACCAGAATATGGAATTTACCTGCGCTACTATATTAACACAGGCTGCCTTCCTGCGGCTGACCAGGATATTGGATATATTCTGGGCTTCATCGGTAGTAGCCGCCGTGATGAAAACGACCACATGATCCAACTTTTTTATTCTCCTTCTCCCTTTAACATTTTCCCTCAATGGGGCTGGAGAGATTTATCTGGCCCCAAGCTCCCATTTTGTCTCCTTTAATGATTATTAATCCTGTTAGGCCTACGATATCCCGGGCGAATTCTATCCCCCTCGGGATGTCATCAGATTCTTTTATTAGATTTCCGGTAGCGGTAGCGGCAGCGTCAGCAAGGGCAGCGGATGGGGCGAGCACAATAACGGCATCGGCATGGCCAAAGCTGAGAGAATGCCCTACTGTCCCGGACGAGGTGCAAATACCCAGAGGCGTTTCCTCGGGATCGATTTCCAGTACAAGCCCACCGGTAAAGGGGGAATCACCGGCATAAATCCCTACCATTCTCCCCTTTTGTATGTTGAGAAAAATATCACCGCCATTCTCCACGATTACTTCCGGTGAGAATTTCAGTAACTCCCGGCCCACTCCTTCAGCGATAGCGCCGGCCACCGCAGCCATAGGACCTACTCCAGCCTTGTATGCTGCCTCCGCCATCTGTTTCACTATTTTGGGGGCATCCGCTTTCACTTTGAGGGGTTCGAGACTAGTGAGGAAGGAGGGGTGACTCTCGATATATTGTTCCAGGAGAGCACGAAATGCTGTGATCGCATTTAGCGCCTCCTCCTTAAGGTCATTTTGAGCACTGATGAAGAGATCTGTTTCCCCAACCGTGGCATGGAAGGGGACAAGATCGTTGTCCTTAATCCAATGTCTATAGGTCCTGGGCTGATCCACTAGAAATGCACCTCCATAGCTCTGGGGGGACAGGTGAGCATACATAGCTCGCAGGCGGTGCACCTGTCCTCATGGAAATCCACCATCCTGGTTTTGGAATCAAGGGCAAGGGCCCCGGTGGGACAAATAACCACACAAGCCCCGCAATGGGTGCATCTGGCATCGTTACGAACAATATCCTGACCAATTGACTGAATCTTGACACCTACCTCTTGTAGGTAGCGGATGCCCTTATCGTAGTCAGCACGGCCTCCGGAGAGCTCCACTACCATAATCCCCTCCTCCTTGGGGGTCACAGATGCCTTGAGGATATTAAGGACCAGGTCATAGTCCTTGACCAGCCGGTAGATTATGGGCTGGTCGACCATGCGTGATGGAAAGTGCAATACCACCCTTTTAGAAATAGCCATTTTTCAACCTCTCACTTTTTTCATCTTAGCTAATTATTCTTCAAGTTTTTTACGTCAGTAATACAGTAGAATGAGACTGCTGAAATAGTCTTATCCAACCCCCTAATCCCCCAATCTTGGGGGACTTATAAACCTGGGGGACACCCCCACACCCCCGGCAGGAAGTATCCTGCATCTCCTATTTAGCTCCCTTAGAATATCTCACTCCTCTATGGGCCGCTCCTTTAACGGCTTTACGGTTATCCCCTCCTCCACACCGGGAAGGGGCGCAACCGGCTCAGTGAGCAGGAATTCCCCCTTTATTATCCACTCCTTGAGCATAATGGCGATCTCAACTGCCCTGGGGTAGCTCGATAGCGATGCGGTGGGGAGTTCCTTGCCGTTCACCGTTATCCTGCCGCTACGGAGCTCGCCATAGCTCACCTCTCCAAGTATATCGGGATTCCGCTGCGGATACGCATCGCTATAATCTACAATGGGGGCAAAGATATCCTCATCCTTTACGGCAGTGTAGAGCAGTATCTCCTCTGAGAGGATGGGAATGGGTATGCCGATGCCCACAGTGAGCGTGCTGCCATATCCCAGCATGCTGGTGCCTACCAGCCACCGGGGGTTCATCTGTTTAAGGTCACCGATCACCGCCAG
>JAAXQM010000285.1 GCA_012974295.1 Dehalococcoidales bacterium | reverse complement strand
CATGAGGCGATACTCCGGAAGTGTGGCAACATGCTCGACAATCCAGGCACCATTTGCAGATTCAGGATAGCATGTCATGAACGCTGCAAGGTGCTGTTGACCAGGGGCCATGTCTTCCTGAGTCAAACCCATCTTATCAACAACTGCAGCCATAGGCGTCGTAACAGTCATTTCACCGTTACTAATGGGATCATATCCCTCAAGTGCAGCCGCTGGGTGACCATCAACCTCTGCCACAAGAAACTCAGTGTAGGAGCACATGTGCCGTGGTTCCTGTATAGTCAACATTTCGAGGAAGTCCAAACACTTGTCCTCCGGCTGAGAAATAATTAGATCCCAAATACCGATCTCCTTATGTGACCTGCCCGCCATAAGCATACACCATGCGATCAATTTCGCATCTTCGGGACGGGCTGGCCGTATCTCTATATTCATTGGGCCTTCTCCTTACTAGTCTAAAATGCACGATCTCCTAATCTATTTATTATATAACTATTATTGCAATGAGGTCCAAACATCCATTTGACAGTATCCCCGCGGCCATTTATGATGTGCCCACTGGCAATGAGCGTAGAATTTACCAAGGGCGACAGGCAATGAAACGCCCATGATACAAATATAAATACACCGATCTTGTCAGCTGAAATATTGCAGGATCAATCGAACTTTATAGGAGGGAAATGATGACGACCTTTGAGACGATAACTGTTAGTTCAGAAAACCGCATAGCGAATATTCAGTTGAATCGACCAGATAAAGCTAATGCAATAAATGCCACAATGTGGAAAGAGCTTAGGGATGTGTTCGATTGGGTTGACCGAACTCCAGAAGTCCGGGTAGCTGTGCTGAGTGGTCAAGGAAAACATTTTTCAGCAGGCATCGACCTTGAGTTTCTTGCAAGTATCTCTACTGAGACGAGCGATCTTTCGGAAGGAAGAAAGCAGGAGTATCTACGTCAACTTATCATAGAACTGCAGAACTCCGTTACAGCACTAGAGCGCTGCCGAAAACCTGTGATAGCAGCCATTCACGGGGCCTGCATGGGCGGTGGAATTGATTTCATCACAGCCTGCGACATACGCTACGCGACGACTGACGCTCGCTTCTCTATTAAAGAGGTAGATCTGGCCATCGTCGCGGATACAGGTACCTTGCAGCGATTGCCCAGGATTATCGGGGATGGCCTGTTTAGGGAATTAGCCTACACAGGTCTTGAATTTAATGGTGAAAAGGCCCATTCGATGGGCCTCGTAAATAAGCTATTCCCCGATCAATCAAGTTTAGCTACAGGTGTCAGGGAATTGGCCACAGAAATCGCCGCCAAATCTCCGTTAGCTATAAGGGGGATTAAAGAAACACTGATCTACAGTCGTGACCATACCGTGGCCGAGGGGCTAAATTATATAGCTACATGGAATGCGGCAATTGGCTTATCCAAAGATGTGCAGGAAGCTTTTGCTGCGTATTTACAGAAACGTTCTGCTGAATTTGAGGATTAGAATCCGTAACAAGGAGCTACAGCTGATCTTGCTGTCGCCTCTGGGCTTGCAGCGATAGGGTTGGTCAAGGACCATTACGGATTGAGAGCTTTGAGAATGTCCCCATTCAAACCAGGGAACTGCGAAAGCCAGTTCAATCGTTCATTCTTCAAGTTCTGTGATAGCTCATCTATCTGCTCATCATCATAGTAATTATTAAGGTCGAAGCGGTCCACGTCGACATCGGGGATCGCCTCAGGCACATCGTATCCCCAGAAATCATCTCTCACCCACTTGATTTTATCCCTCGCAATCATCTCCAGTATTTTTATCGAGTCTCTTACGGAGATATTCTGCCCCCTGACCATGCCTCCAACAGTCCCCGTATTCAGGAAAAAGCACTGGATGTTAGGATTGGCCCGGAGGATATCGAGAAACAAGTTTCCCTCCTCGGTCCGGGAACCGACGATGAAAGGGTTCGTGCCCACAACCCTGAGCGATTTGCCCGCCTCGGTTGGGTCTCCGGCCGAGGTCTCTACAGACTCGCCCAACATGAAAGCCGCTGCCGCCCACTCCTGGCCAAGACGGGCGACTGGAGGCACGATGTCCTGTCTCCTGGTGATGAACACAATGAAGTCCACTTTCTCCAGATCCACGCTATCGTCAGTGAATGCGATGTCTCTTCTCTTAACCATCGCACGGCCATTGGAGGTAAAGCTACTGTCGAAGAAATCGACTTTCCCAGTTTCAGGATGCACGAATACATTCTCCAAGATTGCCCTGGGGCTCAGTGCAGCCGCATACAATAGAGGTTGAGAATTAGGCTCCAGGCTATCAGTCTTTATATAAAATGAGGCCTCCGTACCAACAGCAGCGCCGTCCTTCTTGAATATGACCACATCGTCCTGCCGAATAACGACGGTCTCAGGATAGCCCAACCAGTGCGAATGGCAAGAAAGGCTGGTCTTACCTGTACCACTGAGACCGAACAGCAGAAAGCCGAAATCCCTTAACTCCTTGCCTCTGTATACGCGCAATTGCTTGCTTGCCGCATGAAGACCCAGATGTCCCTGCTTCTTTGTCCAATACATGACCTGCCTGAGCATGGCCTTCTTATTCTCGCCCTTATAGTCACTCCCCAGGATAATCGTTAATCCGGCTGCAGGAAAGACAAGTACCTTTTTCTCAGGCCACTCCGGCACGGTTAGCGCTACGAAGTCGGGCTCCTTCCCTTCAGACGGGAACAGTGTATTGCCCCACATCAATGGGAGTCTAGCGTACTCGGCTGTGACATACAACCTGCAGTGTTTCTTGAACGCCGGTGTTGAGCACATGACTCTGTCCAGCGCTATTACTTCTTTCTTCTTCAGATAGTCTAAGACCTTATAGATGAGATCCGCGTCTTCCTGGTCAGGCTGGTCCACTATTACCTCAGTCAGCTTCGCCATCCTGTTTCGCACGTTGGTCGTTACAGAGAGGTTGCCGAACTCGCTAATAACCCCGCCATGCTCCAAGGCCCACGCACGAAGGCTCTCCTCCGATGGATTATCTATGATCTTCTTAGGCTCAAACCTTTTCCCTAGTATCTGCTCCATTTGTTTCCTGCCTCTCAGTTCGGTATTTCGCGCCTAATAATAGATGCAAGCTATATTAGATTGTACCACGAAAACCGAAATTCGACCGCTCACGACCCAAAGTTGAGATGTGCAGTATGCGCAACGTATGGCTTCTATAGCGATTTTGGATATCAAGTAAGGACGGTCTTTTGTATTTTCTGGCCCAGGTGCTTCAGGCTCATGTGTGAATAAATCCTGTCACTGATATAAATACTTACAGAAGCTGTCTCAGTCGCCACAAGGAAATAAAGCAGAGTCTTTATCTACCCACGTATTTAATAC
>JAAXQM010000170.1 GCA_012974295.1 Dehalococcoidales bacterium | reverse complement strand
TTCCCCAAGGACTTTCTCATCTGGAGTTCCTTCCTCCAGGGTTTTCCTCTTCGAGGCCTTCTTCGCCAAGGACTTCTTACCTAGGTCTCCTTCCGCCAGGATTCCCTCTCCAAGAGCTTCTTCCCCAAGGACTTTCTCATCTGGAGTTCCTTCCTCCAGGGTTTTCCTCTTCGAGGCCTTCTTCGCCAAGGACTTCTTATCTAGGTCTCCCTCCAGGATTCCCTCTACAAAGGCCTCTTCTCCAAGGATTTCGTCCTCTGGAGCTCCTTCCCCAGCAAATACCTCTTCAAGCGTAGCCTCATCCAGTGCAATCCCCTCTAGAATTCCACCCCCCATGAACATAGGTTTAGGAGGCGCCAGCAGGGCCTCGGCTTCTGCAGAGAGCTGACAGCGTGCCGGGATTAGTTTTCCGATAATCACATTTTCCTTCAACCCCATAAGTTTATCCGTCTTCCCGGCAACTGCAGCCTCGGTAAGCACCCTGGTGGTCTCCTGGAAGGAAGCGGCCGAGAGAAAACTATCTGTATTCAGCGACGCCTTGGTAATCCCTAAAAGTGCAGGCTGGGCAGTTGCTGGTTCTCCTCCCTCTGCCAGCACCTTGGCATTGATGTCTTCATAGACAAACCTGTCCACCAGCTCCCCAGGTAGGAGTTCGGTGTCCCCCGTATCCTCAATGCGAACCTTGCGTAGCATCTGGCGAATAATGGTCTCAATATGCTTATCATTGATATTTACGCCTTGAGTACGATAAACCTGCTGAACCTCATCCACCAGGTATTGCTGGACCGCATCCTTACCCATAATGCGTAGCAGGTCCTGAGGATTGACCAGCCCCCCGGTAAGCTTTTCTCCCGCCTGGACCAAACTACCTGTCTCCATGATAAGACGAGATGAAGATGGGAGAGGATATATCCGCTCCTCCTTCTCTTCATATGAGATAGCGAGTTGATCTTCCTCTACACTCACCCTGCCAGCCACCCTGGCAATGGGAGGAGTGGCATCCGCCGCTCGGGTTTTCTTTTTGCCCTTCGGCTCCGCGAGCACATCACCCACATCTACCCACTGTTCACTAACGACCTTGGCCTGCCATCCTGAAGGCAGTGAGTACTCATCGCGATAAACCTCTGAGCTTTGCACCTTAATTCCACGTTCCCCGTCGGCCTCTACAATCTCCACCCTACCATCGATCTCGGAGATGATCGATTGAATCTTAGGCGTTCGAGCTTCGAAGAGCTCCTCCACTCGCGGGAGACCACTGATGATATCGAGTCCGGCAACCCCTCCAGTATGGAAGGTGCGCAGGGTTAGCTGGGTTCCTGGCTCCCCGATACTCTGTGCAGCTACGATGCCCACCGCCTCTCCGAGCTCCACCAGATGTCCGCGCGCCAGGCTCCTTCCATAGCAGTACTGGCAGACGCCATGCCTCGACTGACAGCTCAGCACTGATCTTACATAAACCTTGGTGATTCCTGCCTGGGTGATATCCTTGGCCTTATCCTCATCGATCTCCTCATTTCGCTCCGCGATGGCCTCCCCGGTTTCGGGGTGAATTATTTTAGCGGCGGCAACTCTCCCTACAATACGCTCGGCAAAGGGTGCTAATATGCGATTTTCCGCTGCCTCATAAATCCACAAACCGGCGGTGGTACCACAGTTCTCCTCAAGGATGATTACATCCTGAGCGACATCGACGAGCCGCCTGGTGAGATAGCCACTGTCCGCTGTCCGCAGCGCGGTGTCCGCCAACCCCTTTCTGGCACCGTGGGTGGAGATGAAGTACTCCAGCGCTGTTAAGCCTTCACGAAAGCTTGAACGGATGGGAAAATCAATAATCCTCCCCGATGGGTCGCTTATCAAACCTCGCATACCGGCCATCTGCCTGATCTGTGCAATATTCCCTTTGGCACCGGATCTTGCCATGAGGTATATGGATCCGTAGCGGTCCAGCGACTCGGAGATAGCAGTGGACATCTTATCCGTCGCCTCCGACCACAGCTCAACGGTGTTGTAGTAACGCTCATCCTCAGTAATCAACCCCCGCTGGTACTGTTTATCTACCTCGGTCACCTTCCTCTCAACCTCCTCCATGAGTTCCTTCTTGCCCTCAGGTGCTTGAACGTCATTCATACTGATAGTGCTCCCAGACTGGGTTGCATAGCGAAGCCCCATATTCTTAATATTGTCGGCCAACTCAGCAGCCGCTTCATTCCCAATGCGTTTATAGCAATCGGCAATAAGCTGTTTGAGAGCCTGTTTATCCATTACCTTATTGGGGAAGCCCATTTCCTTTGGGACTATCTCACTAAAGATGATGCGGCCAACAGTGGTTTTTTGGCGCTCCCTATTATCATCCATGGCCTCAATCTCGGCACGCAGAGAGGTAAACCCCAGTTCATAGGCCAGCTTAGCCTCCTCAAAGCTGCTAAAGAACATCCCCTCCCCTTTGGCCCCAGGATTAACCATAGTCAAATAGTAGCATCCTAAAACAATATCTAATGTGGGAGCGACCACCGGCTCTCCCGAGCTCGGGAGGAGCATGTTATTGCTTGCCAGCATTACCTCTCTGGCCTCCAGAACGGCTGCCCTGGATAGAGGTACATGAACCGCCATCTGATCACCATCGAAATCGGCATTGAAGGCGGAGCACACTAAAGGATGAATCTGGATGGCACTGCCATCGATCAAGACCGGCTCAAAGGCCTGAATGCCCAGACGATGCAGGGTAGGAGCACGATTTAATAGTACCGGCCTGTCCTTGATCACTATATTTAACGCGTCCCAGACCTCCACCAGCTCCCGCTCCACCAGCCGTTTAGCGCTTTTTATATTATGAGCATGTCCTTGGAGGATCAGGTGATGCATCACAAAGGGCTTGAAGAGCTCTAAAGCCATCCTCCTAGGCAAGCCACACTGATGGAGTTTCAGTTCCGGGCCAACGATAATCACCGAGCGCCCGCTATAGTCCACCCTCTTGCCCAGCAGATTCTGACGGAATCGCCCCTGCTTCCCCCGAAGCATATCTGATAGCGACTTCAATTTATGGTTGCCAGAGCTGGTAATAGCCCGACCACGTCGGCCATTGTCAATGAGGGAATCAACAGCCTCCTGGAGCATCCGTTTCTCATTACGTACGATAATCTGAGGGGCGCCCAGATCGAGGAGCCTCCGCAGCCTATTGTTGCGATTAATCACCCGCCTATAAAGGTCGTTGAGGTCCGAAGTAGCAAACCTTCCCCCATCCAGCTGAACCATAGGACGAAGGTCCGGGGGTAGTACCGGGAGCACGGTTAATACCATCCACTCCGGCTTATTCCCGCTCCTCCGCAGCGCCTCAACTACCTTGATCCTCTTGGTTGCTTTCTTCCGTCTCTGACCGGTAGTAGAGTGGATCTCATTGTTGAGATTCTCGCGAAGCTCCGCCAATTTGAGGTTGGCAAGAATGTCCAGGATCGCCTCTGCCCCCATGCCCGCTTGAAATACATCAGGATACTTGTCCTTGAGTTCGCGATGCCTGCTTTCCGTAAGCACCATCACCGTTTGAATCTCTTCCAGCTCATCGATCCTGGAATTAAGCTCTTCCCAAAGGCTCCGTCCCTCCTCCTCTATTGGCTTCTCTTGCGTGGCCACCTCAACAGATCCAAGGTTGGCGATCTCCTCCCGCGTTCGCTCCACCGCCTCCTGTCTCGCCCGCTCATCCACACTGGTAACCACATACTGGGCAAAGTAGAGCACTCGCTCCAGGTTCCGCGGAGAAATGTCCAACAGGAGTCCTATACTGCTCGGTGTTCCCTTCACAAACCAGATATGGCTTACCGGAGCAGCCAGATCAATGTGCGCCATCCGCTCCCGGCGTACCTTTGCTCGGGCCACCTCTACGCCACATTTATCACAAACAATGCCCCGATAGCGTACCTTCTTATACTTGCCACAGTAGCATTCAAAATCCTTTGTCGGCCCAAAGATTCGCTCACAGAAAAGCCCATCCCGCTCTGGCTTTAATGTGCGATAGTTTACAGTCTCAGGCTTCGTCACCTCACCCCACGACCAGCTCCTAACCTGCTCCGGCGAGGCCAGAGATATGCGCACTGCGTTAAAATCGTTTACCTCAAGCATTACTATCTCCTTGAAATCTCGGCACCTGCCACTCTGGAATTTCCGCCCCTAAATCCTCCATAAGGGCCACACCCTCCTCCTCTTCATTTAAAACCTCCACCGCAAGCCCTAAGCTCTGTAGTTCCTTAACCAGTACCTTGAATGACTCCGGCACTCCCGTCTCCCAAATAGTCTCTCCCTTAATGATAGATTCATAGGTCCTCGCCCGACCAGTAACGTCATCTGACTTAACGGTCAATAGTTCCTGAAGCACATGAGCGGCACCATAGGCTTCCAGAGCCCAAACCTCCATCTCGCCAAAACGTTGTCCGCCGAACTGGGCCTTCCCTCCCAAAGGCTGTTGTGTGATCAAAGAATACGAGCCTGTAGAGCGCGCATGGGCCTTATCCTCAACCAGGTGGCTCAGCTTCATCATGTAAACACAGCCCACGGTCACAGGCTGGTCAAAAGGCTCGCCGGTGCGGCCATCGTACAGGGTTGTCTTTCCCCACGTAGGCAGGGGAATCCCTTTCTCCTGGGAAACCTGCTCTGCCGCTGCTACTACCTCTTTGTCACCAAGCCCAGCACCACTGACCCCGTTATCATCCATCCACAACCGGAGGCACACCCGCTTCGCCTCCCCACGATGTTTATCGCTAAAGACCCGCATGCTATCATAGCCTCGTTCCTTAACCCATGCCTTAGCCCATTCCACGTCGAAAGGATTTTCCTCCCCGGGATTGGGATTAATAGCCCCAGATCGCTGGGCAATCCATGCCCGCGCGAGGGCATCCTCAATATTCTCGGTATCAGCACCATCGAACACCGGGGAGAGCACCTTAAATCCCATGGTCTGTGCCGCCCATCCTAGATGGGCCTCCAGCACCTGTCCCAGATTCATCCTTGACGGAACACCGATAGGATTAAGAACCATCTCCACCGGTCGGCCATCCGGCAGGAAGGGCATGTCCTCGGGGGGCAATATACGAGCGATCACCCCTTTGTTTCCGTGCCGCCCGGACATCTTGTCACCCTCAGAAGCCTTCCTCCATTGCGCCACCCATACCCGCACTAGCTGATTAACCCCGGGCGGAAGCTCCTTGAGAGACGCACGAGAGAATACCTTTACATCGATAACCTTACCCCATTCTCCATGAGGCACCCTTAGCGAGGAGTCTTTAACATCCCTAGCTTTATCCCCAAAGATTGCTCGCAGTAGCTTCTCCTCCGCACTGAGCTCCGTTTCCCCCTTAGGGGTGATTTTCCCCACCAAGATATCCCCGGGCTTTACCTCGGCACCGATCCGCACAATACCTTCCTCATCTAGATTTCTAAGGCTCTCCTCGCCAACATTGGGTATATCCCTGGTAATTTCCTCCGGCCCCAATTTTGTATCACGAGCCTCAGTTTCATGCTTCTCCATGTGAATTGAAGTGTATCTTTCCTCCCGAACCAGGTTCTCGCTGATTACCATCGCATCCTCGAAATTGTAACCCTCCCAGCTCATGAAGGCACAAATGACATTCTTCCCCAGGGCGAGCTCCCCGCGATCTGTAGAGGAGCTATCGGCCACTACCTCACCTTTATTTACCTTCTCCCCCTTTAACACCAGGGGGTGCTGATTTATACAGGTCCCCTGATTCGAGCGGGCGAATTTCGTCAGGGGATAGGTGTGCTCCTCCCCCTTATCATCCCGAATTACAATCTCTCTTGCATTGACTGCGGTCACCTCACCATCGTGCTCGGTAATGGTCACCTGTCCACTGCCATAGGCTGCTTGCCCCTCTAACCCCGTGCCGATTATCGGAGACTCAGCATGAATCAATGGCACGGCCTGCCGTTGCATGTTCGAACCCATGAGAGCACGGTTCGCGTCATTGTGCTCCAGGAAGGGTATCAGGCCTGTGGAGATGCTAACTATCTGCTTCGGTGAGACATCCATGAATTGTACTTTCTCCGGTACCTGTTCATAGAACCTGCTCGCCGACCTAACCTCTAGCTTTTCGTTAGTAAATTGATTCCGTTCATCAAGGGGTTCATTTGCCTGGGCAATAGCGTATTGCTCCTCCGCATCTGCAGTGAAATAGATAACATCGCTGGAGACAAAGGGCATCACCCTTATTTTCTGCACCGGCAGCTGAGCCAGTTGTGCTGCAATCTTGCCTGTGACCGTAGTACCAGGCTTCACCAGAGAGTGCCCCTTATCATCGAGGACCTCCTCTACCACTGTCCGCTTCACAATATCCGGAGAATTGCTCTCCACGTCTCCGATCACCCTTCGGTAGGGGGTCTCGATGAGCCCGTATTCATTGACGACACTATAGGTGGCCAGCGATCCAATTAGGCCGATATTAGGCCCCTCAGGGGTCTCGATGGGGCATATTCTGCCATAGTGGGAATGATGAACATCCCTCACTTCAAAGCCAGCGCGCTCCCGCGATAGCCCCCCAGGCCCCAGGGCGGAGACTCGCCGCTTATGCGTAAGTTCTGCCAGTGGGTTTGTTTGATCCATAAACTGGGAGAGTTGGGAAGCCCCGAAGAACTCCCGTATAGCCGCAACTACAGGGCGCACATTGATCAGAGCGCTGGGGGTAATCGTCTCGGGGTCGATAATGCTCATCCGTTCCCTGATCACGCGCTCCATACGAAGCAGACCCAGTCGGAACTGATTCCGGATTAACTCCCCTACGGTCCTCACCCGCCGATTTCCCAGATGGTCAATGTCGTCGGGTTTATCGATACCATTGCTTACCTTGATAATGCGACGTATAATCTCTATCATGTCCTCCCTGGTAAGCACCCGCTCCTGTAGAGGTACGTCAAGCCCGAGCCTTTTATTAAGCTTGTAGCGACCGACCTTCCCCAGGTTATAGCGGCGGTGATTGAACAGGAGGTTTTCGATCAGGTTACGTGCATTGTCCATGGATGGGGGGTCACCCGGCCTCAGGCGACGATATAGCTCAATAAGCGCTTCTTTCTGGTTCGTAACCAGGGGGTCTCGCTCTATAGTTGCCTCAATAAAATGATGTTCGCTATCGATATCCTCGAACAGCGCTATAAGATCCTCATCTCTTTCATAGCCGATAGCACGCAGCATGGTAGTCACGGGGATCTTTCGTTTTCCATCGACCTTTACCGATATCACGTCCTTGCCGCTAGTCTCGAACTCCAGCCAGGCGCCGCGCTCAGGAATAAGCTTGGCAAAGCAAAGCTGGCGACCGGTGGTCATATCCTGCTCCAGTGTGAAATAGCACCCGGGTGAGCGGATCAGCTGACTTACCACCACCCTTTCTGCCCCGTTGATAACAAAGGTCCCCTTAGGCGTCATTAAGGGAAAATCGCCCATGAAGAGGTCTTGCTCCTTAATCTCCCCAGTATCCTTAATCACCAGTTGCACCCTCACGTATAGAGGTGAGGAGTAGGTTATATCGCGCTCGCGGCATTCTGCCTCCGAACGTTTGTCAGGAGCAGCTTCCCGTATGTAGCGCCAGAAAGAATCATCATCTTCAAAAAAGGGCATCTCAGCCTTGTTCTGTTCTCCGAACCCATAGCTGACGAAACGCAATTCAAACCGTGAGCCGGTGAAGTCCTCGATAGGGGAGACTTCATCGAATAGAGCCCTCAGCCCGCCTTTCTCATCAGGTTTTTCCCTATCAGGCTGTGGGTCACAAAACCAGCGATAGGAATCCAGCTGGATCTGGATTAAATTAGGTACCTCTAGAACATGGGGTATCTTGCCATAGGATGTCCGCGGCACTGCTTTCGGGGACACGGTAAAGGTAGAACTCACACTAATCCTCCTAAAATTAAGACAATATAATCCGCAATAGTAGATAGGCGGAAGTTAAAGATGCTGGGGAATTGAATGATAAATAGGGGATATCATTGGGCAATTGTAAATGTTACCATAAAATAGTATGTTTGTCAAATATAACTTGTGCGTAATTTCTGGGAGACACTGAAGAGTAGAATACTTTGGTTGCTTAACACAAAATATGGGGGCAAGGAAAATTGGGATCTCCACAGTCTGATGTTGACCCTAGAAATCCTGGATTAGATTGAAAAGCTGCTCTGATCTCCTCTTCATCGTCGCCTCTTTTGTGACACGATTCCCCGTAACAGTCGCCCCAATATATCTGCCCCTGTGATGATTCGCTTGGTGTGTTCCAACCATACGAGTACAATATCTTTATCAATGACATCGTCCCCGGGCCTTTCTGGCTCTACTCTTAATTGCTGAATCACATCCCCGAGTCGAAATGTATTGTCGGTTATGATAACAGGTTTATGACAATATGCTAATGGATCGACTTGTCTACCTTGGAACAGTGCTGCGCGGAGAAAACTGTTGGTATTAAGTACCAGATGAGGTTCACCTGAATTATCCGTAAGAATGACCCATTTCTTCCCCGATGCCTGGATGCGCTGAAGAAAAGGATCAGCAGGAGAGCCATCGAATTTAGGAAACACTGGTGAGCCGTTGATGAACTGGATGCTCACCACGCTTTGAGAATCAAGAGGCTCACCTTCTTGGAGAACTATGAGGTCATCAAAGGCCAGGAAGTTTAAAGCACCCCTGCCTTCAACATCGTCTATGTCAGCCTCGCTTGATTCCATATGCTTCTTGATGACCTCTCTGAAATCCCGCTCGGCAAAGAATTGAATACTCTCTGGTCCAAGCCATAAGTCAAGTAGCATGGCAGTGGGTTTAGCAACCGGATACAGTACAATCTGGTAGAAACGTAAGACCGGAGACAACAAAGAGGCCATCCGTAGGGAGTGACGATAGAAATAGCCCTGAGGAATTATCTCCCCCAAAAATGTAATAATTATCGTAGAAAACAGAAAGGCGAAAACTCCAGCCAAAACGGAGTTGGCAAGCAGTGCTATTAGTACATTGACCCCCACATTGCCCCATATAATCGTCGTAAGTGCAAAGTTTGAGTCATTCCGCAGAGCAAGGATTCTTAGTACGCCTTTATCTTTTTTAGAAGCCTCCACTTCCAGCCTGAGCCTGCTGATTCTAAATAAAGCTAGGTTAAGGCCTGCAAAAATGGCCGCCTGACTGATAAGGAATACTATTCCTATCCAGATTAACCAATCCATATCCTATGACCCATTCATATTGGCAGAAGTGTAACCACAATCGCAAAACATATTCTGTGACTCTGTGGTCAACACTCTAGTTATCTGGCCTACTATTGTCAAGTTATCAGGAATGGCGACATCCGCCACTCCATTGCTGATAAAACGGTAGGTAAATAAGAGTCCGTTGAGTGATGCAGTGGATGCCAAAGATTGTCGGGGATAAACTGATGTGAGCCTTGCATATCCTATGTGGAGTTAGCCACGGATTGACTATGGCACAGCCCTATAACATAGCAGTGGGCTCTTTCTCTGCAGAGGTGAGGTTAACCGCCCATTAAACAGACTTTCCCTATAGTGCTAGGAATGGGCAACGACCCCCGCTCGCTTCATTATCTCCCGGGCTGCCACCACGCCCGAGGCCGATGCCTGAACCAGACCGCGTGTAACTCCGGCGCCATCCCCTGCGGCAAACATGTTGGCTATTTCGCTCTCCAGGTTATTGCTGAGAGCAAGACGCGAGGAATAGAATTTTACCTCGATTCCATAAAGTAGGGTATGACGCGAAGCCACACCCGGGGCCAGCCTGTCCATAGCATCCAGCATCTCCATAATGCTTTTCAGGTGACGATAGGGGAGGGCGAAGCTGAGGTCGCCCGGAGTTGCGCTCTTAAGCGAGGGTTGGACATTACCCCTTGCGATGCGCTCGTTGGTGGAGCGCCGACCCGACAGCAGGTCGCCAAGGCGCTGCACGATCACACCACCGCTGAGGATGTTGGCCAGTCGAGCGAGGTATCGCCCATAGGCGATAGGGTCGCGGAAAGGTTCGGTAAAGTTAGTGCTCACCAGGAGGGCAAAATTTGTGTTATTCGTTTTACGCTCCGCATAACTATGCCCGTTTACTGTGGTAACGGGATCGCTGCCCCCGGTGGACTCCATTGTTACCTCCCCAGCCGGGCATACACAGAAGGTTCTTACCCGGTCATCGAAGGATTTAGAATAATATTCCAGCTTGCACTCATAAAGGGCATCGGTTAACTCCCTGAGAACCGCTTCCGGCACCTCTACCCTAACCCCTACATCGATAGGATTAGTTTGAAGGGTGAGACTGAGGCGATCTGCCTCCCGGGCGAGCCAATCTGCCCCTTCCCTCCCCGGGGCGATAATCAGATAGCGACACTCGAAGCGCTGCCCATCCTCCGTCTCGACACCCCTTACCGTTCCATCCTCGGTCAGGACGGCGCGCGCTATTGTGTTGACTTTTACTTCAACCCTGCCGGAGAGGAATTCACGCATCTCCCGAAGCACGCCGCGGGAGTGCTCTGTCCCCAGATGGCGAACTGTCATCGGGAGAAGGTGCAGGTCGGCCAGGGTAGCCTTTCGCTCCAGCTCCTCCACCTCATCCCCATTTCCATAGACCCGGTTCGAGCCGCCAAACTTGAGATAGATACTATCAACGTATTGCACCAGATCCTCGGTACCCTTCACTCCGAGGTAATCTATAAGCCTCCCTCCAACCTCAGCGGAGAGGGTAAGCTTACCATCGCTGAAGGCACCGGCGCCCCCCAGTCCGCTCACCAGGTCGCAGGGGGAACACGGGGGACAGCTTATCCCCTTATCAGCAAAGGGGCAGGTACGGGAATCGATGTCCTTACCCTTTTCCAGAAGCAGGACGCTCAGATCCGGGGCTTGACACAGTTCCATTGCGGCAAAGATGCCCGCTGGCCCGCCGCCCACTATGATCACATCGTATTTATCAGGCAATTCTCTCTCCGTGCCTATTCTAACGCGGGCCTAATAGGTTGTCAAAAGGAATACCTTTCACCTACTCAGCCGCCTGAGAATATCCCAGAACGCCCCTCGATAGCCATCCCGGATAGCGCTCGTAAGGACGATATTATCATTGTAGTTATAATTCTGGTCTGCAGCCTCCCCCGACATGAAAAAGAAGCGCTCATCGTCATCCACCAGGCTGGCCAGATACTCTGGCGCATCCTCTCCAATGCTCGAGGACAGAAAGAAGACGGGGGCGAAGAACTTGTCGTCCCCGGCACCCCGAATATTTGGGTTCTGCTCTACAGGCCCCTGCTCGTGTACCATCGCTGCCAGCCTCGTTTCAGGCAAGATGCGCACCCCCAGGCTTGCGCCAACCCTGGAGGGGGAGAGCCGTTTCATCATTGTTATGGTCTCTAATAGTGTATCTTTGGTCTCGCCGGGACCACCGAGGAGCAGGTCGTACATAAAAATAATGCCGTGGCGGTGGCAGAGCTGAGCGGTGTGCACTACGTCTTCTACAGTAAAATCCCGGTCCAAAGTGCGCAGCATATGGTCATTTGCGCTATCGACGCCAAAGTTAATACCAGCGCACCCCGCCTTAGGGAACAGGGTAGCAAGCTCCCCGTTAAAGGGAGCAGGGCTACAGTAGGCATACCACCTGATTTTGGATCCCAACCCCCTCTCAATGATTTCATGGCATACCTCCTCGGCATGAGAGGCCGGAAAATTGAACTCGCTATCGCAGAAGTGGAAATGGTCAATCCCCATCTGAAGCAGCACCTCGATCTCATCCACCACGCTCTTCGGGGAACGCTGGCGTACCGCCCTCCCCTTTGCCAGGGGGTCAGCACAGTAAATGCATCGTTTGGGGCAACCACGCTTCGCCTCTATGTTGCCCATACCCCCTTCCAAAAAGTATCGGCGGTTATCCACCGCGTTTCGTTCCGGGGCGGCTATGTCCTTCAGATCGAGGTATTCTGGGGGATTGCGACGGTAGCCTTTAGTTACGCGATAAACGAGTCCGGGGACACCGTGATAATCCTCTCCACTCGCCATCTTGGTCAATAGTAATGGGAGAGAGTATTCCCCTTCACCCCATATTCCAATATCGAGGCTGCAGTATTGTAGA
>JAAXQM010000238.1 GCA_012974295.1 Dehalococcoidales bacterium | reverse complement strand
GCTATATGAAGAGGGAAGATATCAAGAATTTGTTGAATTGCGGTAACCGGTCTTTTAGGGAAATAGCTTGGTCAGGTCAATAGCTTATTCTGATTTTACTGGTTGCATAGCCGAACGGGCGTCCATTCAACTACTATAAGATCGGAGAAAAAGAGGTACAGAAAACTTCCTGCTGGGGGTCTGGGGGTTTCCCTCAGCTTTAGAAGTCCCCCAAGATTGGGGGATTAGAGGGTTGATTGAAACTATTTCAGCAGTCTCACTATGATGACCTGTCCAAAATTGTTCCTTCTTATTTACGTGGTAATAAAACGTTCAGAATTCAGTATATTGAGTGCAGGTCTCATATATAGAAAACGGAGGGCACTTATTAAGTGCCCTCCGTTACAAATCTTGGATTACTTTTCTCTCGTCCCCGACTCACTCGCGGTATTCACTACCGCATTGGGCCTCTCTTTGTAAGAGACTGGCCTCTAATTTACTCAATCGAGCCGAGTTCGAGTCTCACTTGCCCCACCACCTGGCGGGGCATTACATATCCACCTGCCATACTCCGAAGATCCCATGAAGTTTCATAGCGCACCTCCCGAGGCTCGACTCGGCTGGGTATTCGGAAACCTCTAATATTAGTAGAGCATATTTATGCTTAATTGTCAAGATCATATTGTGCGGTATTTTACAATTTATAATCCTGGCTTGTGGTATAAGAACAGGCTCAAGAAAGGAGTTGGCAATCCGGCCAATTCCTGCTGATATTGTCATAGACATTACCGTCGAGTACAATCAAGAAATGAGGTTGAAGCTCTCGAGGAAATGAAGAGGTGAGAACATAGAATGGAAGAGAAGATTATTTACTATGAGAAACCGGGCAAAGATAACACTGACGAAACCCTGACGCTCGTTGCAGAGAGGGCTCAGGCAAGGGGGATATCCAGGGTTGTGCTGGCGTCAACGCGGGGGGATACAGCCAGGGCCGCGTTGGCTGCGTTTGGTGGGACGGATATTCGATTAGTTGTAGTCCCCTGGCAGTTCGGCTTTGGGGATAAACAACCGTTTCCACAAGAACTGGTATCCGAGCTTGAGAGCAATAGTCATCGGGTTCATTTTAGCACGATGCTGTTCCATACTGAGGATTTCTACGGTGTGAAGGCACCATGGCCTATGGCAACTATTCTTAGAACCTTCTCACAAGGGGTAAAGGTTTGTGTCGAGATAACCCTGATGTCCTGCGATGGCGGGTTGGTTGACGAAGGTGAAAAGGTAATCGCTGTTGCCGGTTCGGGAGCGGGTGCAGATACTGCCATTGTTGTAACTTGTGCGCCAAGCACGAGGGTGAGTAAGCTCCGAATTCATGAGATAATATGCAAGCCCCTCAATGAGTCCAGAGGCGCTGCGTAGTTCATCTGCGGGCCATTTCTCACTGGGTTTATGATTCCAAGGCCAAAGCAGCCGTATAGGTGTTTGCGCGAGATCCAGGTACAAAACTGCATCGTGAAGTCGCGCGAGTACGCTAGGGTGATGCGATATACTCGCTCAGTAAGTGTAGGGAAAGACTGAGATTTCATAAGGGGCTGCTGGGGTAGAAGCCTTGCCGAGGGCTTTATAACAGAGCTGTATAGCGAGGGATATACCCCATATTCAATTTAATCCTTTAAAAGAGAAGGTTCGAAGATGTTAATCTCTATTACAAGGTATATCCTAGACACATTGGTTACGGAGCTTAAGCTCCCTCGGCTACATAACGAGCTGTTTCATATGCAGAGTATTTGCTGGGAGAAGTTAGGAGAGCCTCGATCATGTGATTAATCCTGAGTCGCTCAGAATTGTGCTCCCAATCTTTCCAACTGCTCAGGCTTTCCCAAGTACTGATAACTACGTGAGTGCCTGGGTGTTCAATCGCAAACAACGTTTCACCGGATATATAGCCTCGCCGATGCATGGCCATCGATCTCAGATTTGTCAGCAAATCTACTGCATATTCCAGTTTCTCAGGATTCATAGAACGTTCGATAATAATTTTAACCGTCATTGTTCTCTCCTTATTCAATATTTCACGCCGAGAATCGTGTGTGAACATAATAATCAGTAGTTGCTCATTTGTCAAGATGTATCGGACTGTAAAAACAGGTTCGTTACCAGTCAATTCCCAAAGGTAGCGTTGCTCGAGAACAGGCTGTAAGGCTTAGGGATGAGTGGCAGTCTCATAGATATGGGTAATTCCTGCGGCAGTAATAGCTGGACGGGTGTCCGTGCGAGATGAAGTTATCCTATTGCATTACGAGGTTGTACTGGCAAAGTAAGGGGGATACCCGGCCACCAGTTCCAGTAGATATATAGCTACTCTGCAGACCGGATAATTTAACTACAGAAGTGGTAGAATAATCAGAGACAGATTAGAGAGTTAGGGATTAACAATAACCGACAATGAATCCACCCAACCAGGTGAAAAGGAGGATATGCTGATGGACTCTATAGTAATCCGATATTGCATGGGGTGAAGTTCAACCCTTCCACGGGCCGTCCGTGTGGCGGATCTCTTAAAGACTGAACTGGGAATTGAAGCTGAGTTACAGCAAGGGAAACCAGGAGAATTCACTGTATTGGTAAACAATGAGGTGATTGCCAAGAAGGGCTTCCTCATGCTTCCTTCGGACCAGAAAATAATCACTGCTGTCCGGCAGGCACTCGACGGTGTCGCACCTTCAGGAGAAGCACCTGCGAGAGAGTAGCCGGATGGGGGTAGGTGCGAAATGCCGTTGTTGTTAAATTGTATCGTGAGGTTGTGCTGGTAAAGTAAACAGGATACCCATAATCGGGTAGCCCTTTTAATCTGTTAGTCTGGTCTTCGGGGTTTTGCTAATAGAGGATGATACGTAATAACTGATCAAAGCGTGGTATCAGTTGCAATCCCAGTATGTTTACCGATGGGCGAAACAAATTAGTGTTACGTTTGCTCACTCCTCATGTATACTGCGCATAGCTCGTTACCGATCCTTCCAGCTATCTCTGGCTCAATGAGTAACTGCCTTAAAAACTCGCCAACTTCATTATATTGCTTAATGGCGATATACTTCTGGTCTTCATCCGTTTTTACCATCACGATCTTGTATGTTCCGCCGTTATAGGACAGGGTAGCATATTCGCGAAGTATTTCTAGGCTGTATGCACCATATCTGAAGCCATTCCTTTGATTATTGATGCTCTTCATCACTCTGTACCTTTTGTTTTCATATTTAGAGACTGCTGAAATGCTCTTAATCAACCCCCTGTATCCCCCAATCTTGGGGGACTTTTTTAAAAAGCTGGGGGACACCCCCAGACCCCCGGCAGGAAGTATCCTGAACTTCTTTTTCAGCGGTCACTACTCTATTATATTATGTTAAGCCTTATAG
>JAAXQM010000096.1 GCA_012974295.1 Dehalococcoidales bacterium | reverse complement strand
TTATAGGGTAGCCCCCTTTTTATTTGTTCCCAATCAAGCCTACGTTTTTATGCTGCTTCCACCCTCTCCAGCACCTCTTGCGTCCTGCGCAGCCAGTAGCCCATTCCCATCTCCGTGAACGTTCCCATAGCTTTTAAATGAATTACGATTTATTGACGGGCGTCCGGTTCTAAACTGTAGCGTGGATTAGCTGCATCTCCTCTGAAGCCTGAAGACCATCAGTACGTCCCATGAAATAGCGATCGTTAGCAAGTTCCGGTGTTAAGTGGAATACAGATGAAAATCCTAGCTTCACAAGCCAATCTTTCCAATGCTCTGGTCTGAATCGTGTTATCCAGGGCTCTCCTACTGATGCCGCCACGTCGGCGATAAATTGTAATGAAGGCAATGTATATGGGGCCAAGCACTCGTCTGGTGGTACGAAAGTAAATACTATCTCAGTTGGTGATGGCATCATTAGAATGAAACGAAGAGTTGCTTCAATTGAACTTTCAGTCAGGTACTGGGTTACACTGAGCCACGAGAAGAAGGACGGGCGACTGAAATCAAACGTAACAACAGCTAGTCCGTCTGAAAGTGTGGTGTGTTCGAAGTCGATAGGGCATAATTCGACGTTATTAGGGATATGAATACCTTTGGCTGCCAGTCGCTCGCGTTTGAATTCCTGTGATGGAGGATGATCAATCTCGATAATGCGAATTGTTCTTGCCCATGCGGGTTGACGAAATGCAAAAGTATCAAGCCCGGCACCTAATATTACGTACTGCTCAATTCCAGCGGCGACCGCTATCTCAAGCTGGTCCTCTGCAAATCGGCTGCTTAGAACCAGTCCAGTACGCAAGGCGATAAATGGGTCATACAGGCTCTTATCTTGCGCTAGGATCTCCTCTTCTGTAGAGCCCTCAACCAAGCCCACACTTACATTATCTGTAAGGATCTTTGGCTCAGCGTCATGGATCTGGTGAACTGCTCGCATTACAGCCGAACTTATTGCAGTTCCACTAGGTATCCCCTCTTTCATGTTCTCCCCCTTAAGTTACGATCAGCTCTACACCCTCTCCAGCACCTCTTGCTTCCTCTTCATAATCTACCGTTCCACTGTCTTTATAGTATTCATTTCTTAAGACTTTCGACTCCATGACGGCAGCCGTAAATGCGTTTATAATTTACTTAGAGCTTTGTCAGCGGCCCTACGCACTAGCCAATGCTTATCCCGACTTGCCAGGGTTAGCCCTTCAAAAGCTGCCGACTCTTTGACAGTCCGAGAAACTGAGCTATGTCCCTCTAACGATTCTTTGTAACTTATAATGCCCATCGCGCTGGTAGCCTCAAGACGAACGTACTTGTCCCTATCTTGGAGTGCTGAAACGAGTGGCTTTAGAGCTCGTTCATCGCTGATTCTACCTAGCGCTTGGGCAGCGGCCTCCCGTACCGTAGCTCGTTTATCCCTAAGAGCTAGAAAGAGAGAGCTGATCGCTCGCTTATCGCCTAGGTCACCCAATGTCCTTGCGGCTGCTACTTTCGCTCGCTCGCTCCCTTTGCCCTGAAGTACTCTAATCAATTTTTTAAGATTCCAGTTAGCCGTTGGCTTATCAGCCTCGTGATACATTTCTTCATCGTAGTACAGATCACCAAAACGACGTTCAAAAACGGTATTGTGCAACGATAACAGAATTAAATTACCCAGCAGAAAATTAGCGTTAAAAGCTTTCTCGGGACAACCAGTGAGGCAGCGGTAACAACGTATACACTTACTTCCTATTATTGGAAAAGATTTCAAAGTAATATTGTTCATGGGGCATTTATAAATACACCATTTGCACTTATTGCACTTAGCTGGATCAAGTTTAGGCTTGGGCATAACCAAGCGAACCAGCGGGTCTGGAGTAAACATCCCTTCAAGATCATATAATTTCCACCCTTTATGAAATGCATCGAATCGGCTCCTGGCTACTAGCCCGTTCTTGCCCATTGACACGTGCTCGGCAATATTTAAGGCAAACCGCCGGGCGCGCTTCAGATCTTCTGAATTTGGACGCCCGGGATATCTATGGATGAAACATGGAGCAGGGTGAAAGCACTCACCCCGGATCAGGGTGCCTCCAATTACGTCAGCACCCTTGCGACGTAGCAGACTAGTTAAATCGTACAGAACTTTGCCAGGGGCTCCTCCCGAAGTGGCGAAGACAAAGGCAGGCTGATTATCTATTGGGGGAATACTGCGAAGGAAATTCTTTATTGGTGTGGGCGCCTGTCCGGTAAAACAGGGGCTGCCTATTCCAAGAAGGTCACATCTGGTTATATCTTTGGGAGACGCCTTCTTTATTGGCAGAGTTTGCACAGAGTGCCCAAGATGGCCGAAAGTAGTCGCCATAACCTCAGCAACCTTTCGTGTGTTTCCCGTTTGCGAAAAGTAAACTATTTTTATGTCCATTTCATGAATTTGAACTACTATAGGTTTAGAGTAAAAAGATTATATCAAATATCACCGCTAAGCTAAACACCCACAGCCATAGCATGGCCTTGAGAAATACACTGCCACCCACTTCAGGAGTCGGCTTCCTAATGAACCTGATAGCTAAAAACACCAGCCAGAGGCCAGCGAGTGTTGACCCTATTAGATAAATAGCACCTAATTCTGTAAAGAAAAAGAGTGCGAGGGAAAGTGGAACTACCAGTATCCAGCTCGCTAGAATTATCTTCGCTGTTAGAGGGATGCCATACCTAAGAGGTATCGTCGGGATTCCCAGTCTCTTATCCCCGTCCAAATCTCGGCAGACACCGCTCCAGGTAAATCCAGGTTCGAAGAAGAGGTTTATTAATCCAAGTAGAATAGCTGCCAATGTTATCTGTGGTGTATATACGTAGAAAATGGCCAGTGGTGTGAGGGCTACCGCAGCTACCACAAAAAAGTTAGAAAAAGGAGTATTCCTTTTTCCCCATGCAGAATATGCCAGAATACAGATAAACAAAATAAACGCTACTATGAGTGCTCGGTAGCTCAGATAGAACCAGATCGCCATGCTAGGCGTACCAAGTATTAGGGCATAAGCGAGCAAAGCTTTACGTTTGACCCCGTGGTATACTGCTTTGTCCGTTCTAGCCGGATTGGCTTTATCAAGTTCATAATCGAAGTAGTCATTAACAGCATAGCCCCCAGCAACTCCCAGGAAAGTAGCGATAATGATGAGAAACAGTTTTATATAGAACTCAGAGTCGGAGAACATTGAGCTTTGGAAATCGCCATAAAGCGCAGAGGCGAGAATTGCCATACCTGCTGCCCATGGAATGGCAACCATGCTTACAATTGGCCTGAGGGTAATTATGAATCCCTTGATATATTCAACTGGAGTGGAAATAGCTACTCCTTCTGAATCCTATGATGCCATTATTACCAGTTCCCGGTTATTGTACAACTCACAGAGTTAGAG
>JAAXQM010000133.1 GCA_012974295.1 Dehalococcoidales bacterium | reverse complement strand
CCGGTGAAAAAGAGGTGCAGGATACTTCCTGCAGGGGGTCTGGGGGTGTCCCCCAGCTTAAAAAAGTCCCCCAAGATTGGGGGATATAGGGGGTTGATTGAGACTATTAACGTAATAGATGCTGTTCCTAGTAATATCTTCTATAGATTGGTAACCCGGTCTAGACAGCGTTTCCACCGGGCATTTACCCGCTCCTGAAGTTCACTAATCTGTTCTTCGGTAATGTTGTTGAACCTTCCCTGTTCCATAAGGTATTCTCGTACTGGCCGCAGACTCCCTTTCCGCGCAATGGATTCGCTGGCGGAAGTGAGGCGAAAAGCACCGTCTTCGACCTCATAAAGCACAATCCAACCGGTTTGTACGGCGAGTTCGCCCATTCTTATGGTATCACCGAAGGAAAAGCGCCACCCTGGAGGGCATGGTGTAAATACGTGTATAAATCTGGTTCCCTTTATTGTCTTTGCTTTTCTGACTTTTTCGTAAAGGTCCAGGGGGTGGGTAGCACTGGCGGCGGCCACGTAGGGGATGCCATGCGCTTCCATTATCGCCAGCATATCTTTCTGGTTTTGCTGCTTACCCAGCATAGGAGTGGTGCCTGAAATAGCACCAAGGGGTGTGGAACCTGAGCGCTGATTTCCGGTGTTCATATAGCCTTCGTTATCGTAGCAGACAAAGATGAAATCCTCCTGCCTTTCAGCAGCGCCGCTCAGTGCTTGGATTCCTATATCGTACGTGCCTCCATCGCCTGCGATAGCTAGTACGGTTACATCTTTTCTGCCCAGGGCTTTCAGTCCGGCAACCAGACCGGTAGCCGATGCCCCGGTGGAGGCGAATGGGGTGTTTACACAGGGGACATCAACCGATGTTACCGGATACATGCCATGCAGTACTGTAAGGCAGCTGGCTGGCACCGTTACTATAACCTGACCTTCCAGCGCTTTGAGTATATGACGATAGGCCAGAGATAAGGAACACCCGGGGCATGTCCTGTTACCCGGCAGGAGATATTCTTTTTCGGTCAGGTTGACAGCATTGGTTTTCAATGGGAATACCCTTTCACATGTGACATATCCATTCGGGATATTCGATATTTGGACCGCCTTCTTCAAGGGATGGCAGCGATTTGCGAACCGCGTCCGCTATCTCTCTGGCTTTAACGTCACGTCCACCCAGTCCGACAATAAAGTTGCGGATTACTGCGTTTATACGATTTCCATAAAGTGCTGACTTAATTTCAGAGCAGGTAGCTCCTTCCGACCCATAGCTGATATTTTTGTCGAAAACCACGATAAGACGGGCTTTACTTAGTGCTTCAATTAAATAGTCTTTAGGGAAAGGTCTAAATACCCTCAGGCTCAGGACACCAACCCTGTGGCCTTCTTCCCTAAGCATATCGACAGCTACCGTTGCCTCCATCGCCAGGCTTCCCATGGCCACAATCACTATTTCAGCGTCATCCAGCCTGTCTTCCCAGAACATATTGGCATAGCTTCTTGCAAATAATTTACCGAACTCCTGGCCCACATTGATTATGGTTTCCCTTGACTTCTGCAAAGCTTCCTGTAGGAGATACCTGATCTCCATATATCCGTGGCAGAGTATACCATCAGCATTCACCCTGGGATTTGCCAGGGTGACAAGATTGTAGTTCCGGGGATTGGCCGGATCCAGTATCGCGTGCGGCTTGTACGGGGGAAGAAATCTATCGACATCCCCTTGCGATGGGACATCCACCGGCATTTCGGTATGGGATAGGATATATCCGTCGTAGCACACCATAACCGGTACATAGACAGACTCGGCGATCTTATAAGCCTGGATCACCGAATCCAATATTTCCTGGTTGTTTCGGGCATATATTTGTATCCAGCCTGTATCCCGTTGGGATATAGAGTCCTGTTGGTCATTTTGCACATTCCACGGAGCTCCAATGGCACGGTTAACACAGGCAAGTACAACGGGAAGGCGTGTCCCTGCAACCCAGTGCAGCATCTCATGCATATAAGCAAGACCGTGTGAACTGGTAGCGGTGAAGGTCCTTGCTCCCACAAGGGAAGCTGAAGTGCATACAGCCATAGCACTATGCTCGCTCTCAACAGCAATGTACTCGGCATGAAGGTCTCCCCCTTCCACAAATTCGGAGAGGCTTTCGGTGACCGGTGATTGGGGAGTGATTGGGTAGGCAGCTATAACCTGGACGCGGCTGAGCTTCGCTCCCAGAGCTGCAGCGTGATTGCCATCAAGTATCTGTATATCAGCTTTTCTATCTAGCTTCTTATTTATCAAGATCGGTTCAATCCGTCCTGTTCGGAACAGAACTCCCCTTCATTTACCATGGATATCGCCTGTGCCGGGCATACATACATGCATATTCCGCACCCTTTGCAGTACTCCAGGTCTATCTGAACAGGTATGGTTTTACTGATAAGAGCCTCCGGGCAATAAAGCCAACATATGAAACAGGATGGCTTACCGCGCTTGGCCGGAATGCATTTGCCCGGGTCAATTACTGGACGTGAGGTGCGCCATTCACCTGTTTTACCTGCTTCGCCTATGCCCGGCGACGATTCGCCGCATATATGCGTGCAACTTTTAGCTACCATGACTTCATATTACCTCATTTTATGCAGCTTGGTTATTTCGTAGGTCTTGGTAATTGCGGCGAGGTTTATATCTATAGTCTTGTTAGAGAACCTTTCTCTTATTACTTTCTCCAAACTTGCCATATCTACTATTTCAGTGGCGCGGATCAATGCGCCCAATATCGCTGTATTTACTACTGTAAGTCCAGAGACTATCAAACCCAGTTCCTGGCATACACTGGTTGCATCAGCGGAAGCGATATTGAAATCACCATAACACTTAAGCTCTTCAGGGTGATGTTGGGAATTCACCACCAGCCATCCTTCTGAATTTAGACCACTGGTTGTATCTGGATCCTTGAGTAAGGTATCGTCCAGTACTACCACTACGTTTGGTTTTTCCACCTGCGACATGACCATCACTGTTTGCGGGGAAATACGGGTCGATGCGCTTACCGGTGCCCCCCTCCTCTCAGCACCGAACGACGGCGCAGCTGTTACTCCGTTATAGCCATTGAGATAAGCGGCCTGTGCAATTATCTTAGCAGCCGTTATGGCTCCCTGACCGCCCCGGCCATGCCATCTAATCTCGTACAACTTTGTGTCAATAAAGGATTTCTGCACCATGCCAACAATTCCAATGGTTAAATATATTTTTACATAGGGTGTGAATTCATGGTAACGCTCTTTACTTGGATATGTCAAATTTGGAGTATTCTCCTCAATCAATGTATCTAAAGAGAATATTACCCGACATCTTCCGCAACCGTCATCGCCCGGCCTCCAATTTCCTGGGACATCCGGTAGAGCCGGATGACGAACCTAAAGAGAGTTAAACGCAAAGCTGAGCTGATCCGCTCGGATTATCACATATCGGGCTCTCCTTTGAATCTTATCGCACGGATTAAGAGTGCCGGATGATTATGGCAAATTGACAAAGGGAGGGTGTGGGGTTACTATATTCGCACACGGGACGATTATTAATACACCTGCTGCTGATCCTGTGAAGAAAGGTACGATATATTTATAATCGTATTATGGTGATAGTACTATGGCGGATTCGAAAGCAAAGCCAAAAAGTATGACCAGGGCCTTTTCCCTCTGCGCGTTGGCATATGTAATTGCCTTATGTGTTGCGGTTATTGTCGTATATGCGCTGGGTGACCGGCATCCGATCTTGATTGTTTTCACCGCAGATATCGCAGCTACACTAGCAATTTATGTTTTTGCTCGCATGTTCCGAAATGCAAGCTTCTATGATGCGTACTGGAGCGTCGCCCCACTTGTTATTGCGCTCTATTATATATTAGTAGCAGCATCGGGAGACGTAGTTTACATACGTCAGGTGGTGGTTGTCACCCTCGTATTTATTTGGGGTATTCGATTGACTCTTAACTGGGCCAGACAATGGAGGGGATTGGGCCATGAAGACTGGCGATATGCGAATTTCAGAAGCAAATCTAAGGGTTGGTTCTGGATTGTTGAATTAATGGGGATAGAAATGATGCCAACGACAATTGTTTTTCTCGGTTGCCTTTCGCTCTACCCCGCCCTGGCTATCGGGACCAGCCCATTTGGCGTGCTCGACTGGTTTGCGATTGTGGTTACTGCCGGTGCAATTATCCTCGAAACAACGGCTGACGAGCAGCTAAGAAAATTTGTTGGAGCAAACCCGAAGCCCGGCAAGATTATGTCAACAGGTCTATGGGCCTACTCGAGGCATCCAAATTACCTTGGAGAGATAATGTTCTGGTGGGGACTCTTCCTATTCGCTATATCCGCTGATATTTCTTATTGGTGGGTCGTCGTTGGTCCGGTAGCTATGACCTTACTCTTCATATTTATCAGTATTCCCATGATGGATAAAAGGAATTTGGAAAGAAAGCCGGGATATAGGGAGCATATGAAAAAGGTTCCTGCACTGGTGCCGTGGTTTTCGAAAAAGTAATCGGCTACTGGATACCGAGTAGGGGCATAACATATCATATTATAGATAGGAGGAAGTAATAATGATTAAAGTGATGGCTTTTATAAAGAGGAAGCCCGGAATTTCACACGAGGAGTTTGTGCAGCACTATGAGGAGGTTCATGCGCCGCTGGCGGTGAAGCACCTGACGACTATCAGTAGGTACGTGCGGAACTATATCGTTGCTATGCCCGGTACGGATGAGATCGATTATGATTGTATAACCGAGTTTTGGTACGAGGATATAGAGGCAGCGCAGGCATCCCAGGATTTCGTCAATTCTGAGGCTGGGCAGGTTATACACGATGACGAAGACACCTTTATGGACAGAGACAAAATGGTTGCGCTTCTCGTTGATGAGAGGGAATTCAAGTAAACCATTTATATATTACAGGACACACATAACTACCACCTTCTGGCTAATAAGCACTATTACTTTGGTTGGCATCTTGCAATAAAATCCAGCTGTCCTTTGAAAGGAGAACACCAATGAAAGTACTAATTACAGGAGCTTTTGGTAATATCGGAACCAGCGCTATAGATAAATTGTTGAAGCAGGGACATAAAGTAAGGGGCTTCGACCTCAAAACTGGAGTGAATGAAAAAACTGCTCAGAGATTAAAAGAGCAGATAGATGTAGTATGGGGAAACGTTAGTAACCCCGATGACGTATCTGTCGCTGTGAAAGACCAGGATGTCGTTATTCACCTGGCGTTTATCATGCCGCCGGCCACCGAGGACCGTCCTGAATGGTCCCGGGAGATTAATATAGGCGGAACAAAGAATATACTCAGTGCGATGAAAACCATATCCCCATCATCCAAGATTATCTTCTCCTCATCGCTCAGTGTATTTGGCGATACTCAAAATCAACAACCACCGCGCACCGTGTCCGATCCAGTACAGCCAGCAGATAACTACACCAAGCAGAAGGTGGAGTGCGAGGGATTGCTGCAGGAATCCGGTTTGGATTGGTGCGTCTTCCGCTTCGCTGTTGTGCCTCCAATGAAATTAAGTGGTGTTGAGGAGCTTCCAAAGATGTTCGATTTCCCTTTGGAGATGCGTATTGAATTTCTCCATCCCAGTGATGCAGGGCTTGCCCTGGCCAATGCCGTGAGCTCCGAGGAAGTATGGGGTAAGCTATTACTTATCGGGGGAGGGTCCAGCGGTCAGCTATACTATCGTGATTTTATCGGGCGTATGATGGAAGCTATGGGAATCGGGATGCTTCCCGACAGAGCTTTCGGTTCAAAAGCCGCTTACAACGATTGGCTGGATACCAGCGAAAGTCAGAAGCTACTCAATTATCAGCAACACACTTTTGATGAGTTCGTACAGGAAATAGCCTTGTCACTGGGTTTTAAAAGGTATATAATTCCGCTATTTCGTCCCCTGGCACGCCGGTGGATGCTTGGTAAATCGCCATATTATCGCAATTAAAGAGGCCGTTGAAAAAGAGGTACCCCGATACGATCGGGGCCGGGAGTCTGTAGTCATCTCGGAATTCTGTAGTCATCATCCGGCTTGACCGGATGATCCAGATTGAGAACCCCAAAGCTTTAGAATGGATGCTGCCCAGCCGCGATATTGGTGGTTGAGGTTTCTCGAGGGAAATTGAGAAATGCTAATTAAAGCGCTCGGGGAAAATGTGCTTCTCCATAATGGATTGAACTGCAGCTACACCGGGTGATGGGGATAGTCCAATTATGGATTTGCCGACCAGATCGTAGTAAGCGATGTTCTCATCCTGTGGAATGTAACCAAAAACGTCCAGGTCCATTTCCTGCGAATATTTTTTAAGAATGTCCTCGTTGCCTTGCACCCTGTTGAAGACCAATCCCAACTTGTCGCATTTTATTACCTTCTCGTTTTGTACCATTCCCTTTATCTGTTTTGCGGTTTGCAGGCCCCTGGATGTGGCGTCACTAACGATAATAAGTGTATCTACATGGCCCATGACCTGTCTGTTGAGCTGTTCTAGGCCGGCTTCGCCGTCAATGAGTATAGTATCGAAATTCTTGGAAAGAGTGTCTATTGTGTCTTTTAAAATACTATTGACGGGGCAGTAGCATCCAAGAGTTTCGGTACGACCCATAGCCAATAGGGCATAACCATCCATTTCGTGAAGGGCTTCAAATGCCATATAGTCGATCTTATCCAGTACCTGGCGCTTTTCTTCTTCCTTGCCACCCCTGGCGGTCTTAATTATCTCCTCGCGGATCTGGCCCATGGTATGTTTGACGGTTATACCGAGGGCGATGGGCAGGCCCATTGCCGGATCAGCGTCTATCAATAGTAAATTGCCTGCCTCGTTGCTATCCAGCAGGACCTTAGTCATCAGTGCCGTAAACGCGGTTTTACCTGTTCCGCCCTTACCGCATACAGCGACCCGCTTTTTCTGGGTGTTAAGTTCGGTCATAAGTTCCCTCCAATAATGGAGTCGGATAAGTTACGATTTCTTGACTCTTTTGGGCTTTGGCGTTTTTTTTGTTTTTTTACGAACATTTACCATTCCCTTGATATCATCGCATACAGAGCTATCCGGGCATGATTCGCAGTCCCATAACTGTATGCATTCGATATCGTATCCCTTCGCCTTCCAGGTCTCCTTGGTAATATTACTGGAAATCTCTCGGATCTGCTCACCAATATTATCCAGAAGTTGCAGGTCCTCCTTGCTGGAAGTGACGAACATTACCTCCATCGCCTCTATCTTAGGCACAGCTGACCTAAAAATAGCCATGAGTGCCCTTCCCAATATTTCGAAGTTAAAACCTTTGCCCGCAGCGTCAAGACTTACCCGGCTCCACATATGCTGGGGGATGCTCTTAATCATGTACCCTTCAATTTGATCTGCGATATATTGATTCGCTTCCAGTAGTGCGTGTTCTTCTTTTCCGAGGTCCGCACCTCCCATCATCAATACCTGACCGAAGGGTAAACTTGCTCCAGCCGATTCCGGAATATCAGAGCCGATCAAAGTAATATTACCATCTCTAATCAGCTTAGTCTTATCTGTCCACAGGATGAAGGCGGAAGAGCCGATGTCAGGGTTCCCCAATTCGACGAAGGTATCTCCACGCAGTATTATACCCGAGCTGGCTTTGGGGCCAACGAGGACAGGTAGCCCTTCCTTAAGCTCGCTGACAGTCGTGGGACAAACGATCTCCTTAACCTGCCTTCCCTGAACTTGCAGTTCCCGCTGGTAATCAGCTAGCTTTTTAATGTAAGCATCAAATAATGCCATATGTTGCCTCCTGTGAGGGAGTCTGGGTTTGCCAAGGCCATGTTGTTATCCGTTATGAGGATATGGCTTCGGTCTTCTTACTAAGCTTTTCCGCGGCAATGAGGGCAGCGCCGATTGCCCCGGCGATCTGGGGGTCTACGGGTAGCTTCATCACACTTACCCCAAGCTTCCCCTCCAGTGACTTGGCTAGACCCTCATTCTTTGCGCAACCACCTGTCAGAGCCACATCTTCAACAAGTCCAACTTTCCTCACCATGGAATTCAACCTGCCGGCAACAGAATTATTGACACCGGCAGTGATATCGACAACTTCTATACCCTCGTTGATCAGGGTTACAACCTCAGACTCGGCGAACACGCTGCATTGACTGGTAATAACGGCCGGGTTCTCCGACTTTACCGACAGCGATGAGATACCCTCCAGCCCGCAGTCGAGCACTCGGGCCATCGACTCAAAAAACCTACCTGTACCGGCAGCGCACCTATCGTTCATAACGAATTCGAGGACACTACCTTTTTCATCTATCGACATCACCTTGCAGTCCTGCCCTCCGATATCCACCACCGTTCTCACTGTGGGGGATAGCCAGTGGGCTCCCCTGGCGTGGCACGTTATCTCTGAAATATTCTCGTTAGCAAAAGGAACCTTGAGCCTCCCGTATCCTGTGCCCACAATGTATTCCAGGTCTTCAATCGATGTTAGTCCCGCTTTCTTAACCGTCTCCTCCATAACGGTCCGTGCCGTAATCTCCGGTTTAGTTGTTGACGGAATAACGACATATGAAACGATTTCTCCATCCTTCATAACTACTGCCTTACCAGTAGCGGAACCTACATCACAACCTCCAACGATCATAAGCCTTCCTTTCCTACTGTATTTTACACTCTGCTCTTATTTCTGGCCCAGCCCCGCCGCGCTAAAGAATCTGGAAAATATGTCCTTAACATCTTCCACCGAGGTATACCTCTTGTCAAATAGGTCAAGCCCGATGTGCAGGAACGGGACCCCAATCTCTCGGCATTTCTCTCTCATCATGCCTATGCTGGCTGACCCATCCTTGTGGCCCATGTGGCCCGGCCAGATAACACAGTCAATGCTATAGTCTTTCACTATTCGCTCTATATCGCTAAGGAAGTGGTCGGCCACACCCCGTGCCTGCCTGATCATCGGATACTCGGCCAGCGATCGTTTGGCCAGGCCCCTGAACATAGTTTCTTCGTTCTTGGTGTCTATCTGCTCGTACGGGGTATAGCCGAACATGTTCATTACCATGTTAACACCCCACTCTGCCTCAAGCCACGGTTGTATATCGAACTGCCACATCAGTGGTAGAATATCGAACCACAGCACCCTGATCCTCTCCCCGCCCGGCACGCCGCTTACCCCCGCCTTTACACGTTTCTCGGCGTTGGCAATAAGCTTCTTGAACCATTCGACACCCCCGGGCTTGCCCGGATAGTAAAAAGTAGCCATTGCGAAGCATTGCGGTGGGCCGATGGTCCAATCGTGTGGGCATGGCACCACTCGCCTCAGCTCATTGTATTCCTGCCATAGCGCGTACTCCTTATTAGACTCCTCACATACCTCCCGTAGCCTGTCGATATCCATAGTGTACCCGGTATGTTCGGTAATGAAGCCCACCATCCGCCTGAGCTCATTGGCGTAGTATTCATAGCTTCGCTCGTCCTCCCAGTAGGGCGGGTCAGCACCGAAGATAGGAACGTCATGCCATTTACCAGTCTTGATTGCCTGGTGGACAACTACCGTACCGTCGCAGGGGTGAAGCAGCGCAATACACGCACTTGGCTTTGGACTCATATCGGCTTCTACATAGTACAATGAAAGCCTGAGTATTGTGCAAAAATCGCTGCCCAGCAACCTCTCGGATCCGTCGACATCATCTTGGACATGTGGTGCTTCTATCCCGAGAAATGCGGTCTGGGGAAACATCCACCAGGGGACTCCCATCGCAGTAAATATTTCTGCTGCATAGGCGAACCAGCTTGCGATAAATGGCTTATCATTTTCAGCACAATCTATTACTTCGTCGTATTTATCCAGAACCGCCTTAATCACGCCTTTGTTAATATCCGCTTCTTCCGATTCATCCAGCGAAAGCGCTTCCAGCAGCATCTGCATATACGCCTTATCATCCTTATACAGTTTCAGTGCTTTTTCAGGTTGTTTTCTCTTTGTAGTCATCGTTTACCTCCCAATACTTTCCAGGAATGCCTGGGCCCTGGTTCTCACCTGACCGGCACCGGCCGTGATATATTCCCTGTCGAGCTGCAAAAATGGGACACCGGTGCTCTTCATGTCCTTGTTGAGCATGAAAAGCTCACCTGTCCACAGGTCGCAGAAGATCATCCGCTCGCCGATGACACCGTCCACCTTGAATTCCTTAATCATATCGCTAACGTATTTTGATCTTTTTGGTTGAGTATCGAACATTCGTGGGCAAGCGGGTTTATCCTGTATATAGTACCGAGCCAAAGCTGTGATGGGATCACTTTCCCCTTCATCTACACCTGTCCAGAAAATCCTGGTTCCAAAGCACGTCGAATCGGTGACAACCAGTCCACCCACATCCTCGATGATTTTGATATAAGCCGGGTCATCGAGTATGCTGCCTATAACCATCAGACGCGCCCGGTAATCACTGATGCCCTCAGCTTCACTTAGCTCACCTAACAGCTCTTTGAGCATCTGGTTGAACTGCTCCCTGGGCATCGCGGTGCTGGCTACTACTACCGCCAGCGCCTCGGCACCGGTAATAGGTGGGTTATCCTTCTTTCTTAGTTCGTAGAGCTGTTTCAGAAGACGACGCGTTTCGTTGTGGAGTTTTATCGCATCCCATAACTTCTTATCGGTAATGGTTATGCCAAGGTGTTTCTCAAGGGCTTCTTTAAATATAACCAACTCGTCGTGGAACCATTCCACCTGCGCCTCGGCGGTCATCTTGGGGAGGCTCATCATATGCGTGAGTGGGGTCTTCACCTTGCGCTTCCAGTTGTCATAAATACGTCGGACGTGATCACAGTTATTTAGCCAGACAAGCCCTTCAACGAAATCGTACTCACCTGTAAGTCCCATGTTGAAGCAGTTACGGCAGAAGCTGCAGTTGATGTTGCTCATATACGTATCTGCCATCTCCGTTCCCGTACTACCAATAGCCCTCATACGGATAGGAACCATACCGGCAGCGGTGATAACCTCTTCTGGTCCATAGGAGCAGAAATAGCCCATCACCTTCCCCCCCTGATCTAACCATTTCTTTAATTCAGCGTTAACAATGGTCTCGGTGGCTTCCTGGAATTGCTGTAATACCTTCGATTTTACCTTTGTCTCCATTTCATTTCCTCCCTTCTCCTATCAACAATTCGCTGCTCTCTTGAAGGCTGCAGTCACAATATGGACCCGATACATATCAATCCTGACCAATACGCCAGTATAAGGATATATTAGAGAGTCTTAAATGACAACGGGCAGCAGAAGGGTTTTACCCTGGACGCATGTCCAGTATTATCAAGAAGGCCGTCACTCGATCAGGTGCTGACGTATCGCCAGGGCCACCGCCCTGGTGCGGGAAGTGACATCCAGCTTGTGGAGGATATTGCTAACGTGGAATCTTACGGTAGAGGTACTTATTACTAATCGCTCGGAAATCTGGGGATTGGACATACCTTCTGCCATGAGAGTAAGCACCTTCCGCTCACTCTCCGTCAAGTGGTACTTTCCCACCTGTAGGGTGGCCATATTTCCACCCAACACATCCTCCACCTCCCACGGGCGCTCGGTGATGTCCCGCATGCTAATCACTATGCCATTAACTGCCGGAATGTGAACCAGGCTATGTGCTATAGCTTCGATGACTCGGTATGTGCCGTCCCTGCGCCTAGCGCGCCCAATCATACAAATGGTTTCTCCGGGGCTCTGTGCCAGTTGATTGAGGTTATTCGCTACCTTTGATAGATCATCGGGGTGTACAAAACCTAAAGGATCCCTACCAACCAGCTTCTCCCACCCGTAGGCAAACAAGCGTGCTGCAGAAGGGCTTTCGTAAAGCAGCTCCATGTCTTGGTCCAATACAAGGACACTATCTTGAGAGTTTTCGATAAGAGCATGGAAGAGTTTCAGCTGTTCACTCAGACCCAGTTCCTCACGAACGTGCTTAAGTTCTCTCTCCAACTCCCCAACCCGTCCAACCAATCTCATTAATTCGTATACGGGTTTCTGCGCTCCATCCTTCATAGAGCGTATCAATCTTATTACTTCAGGATTTATCTGTTCTAGAAATTCAGAAGGTATCTTCTTAGATAGGCCGAATAGCTCATCGGAATCTGCATCGAGTGCATGGGCCAAAGCCACAATGGTTTTGCCACGCGGTGGCGGCATAGCGCTGTTTTCTATTTTGCTAAGATATGTGA
>JAAXQM010000207.1 GCA_012974295.1 Dehalococcoidales bacterium | reverse complement strand
ACGGTATTCGGTGATGTACAGGAAAAGTGTGGACCAGTTTTATTCAGGGAAGGCTGGCTTATAGTAGAAGGGAAGGTTCAGCGGAGAGGCCCAAAGGCACTTTCGATCATTGCTGAAAATCTGTCCCCTCTCAAGCTATGGTGAAATACTTTTTTCCCCGACCATCGGTTTATAATCTTTGAGAGACTGCTGAAAAAGAGGTGCATGATATTTCATGCCGGGGGTCTGGGGGTGCCCCCCAGACTAACTTCCCCCCTCCTTGTGCCCTCCATCTGTCATTCCCGCGCAGGCGGGAATCCAGTGAGTAAACTATCGTCATTGCGAGCGAAGCGCGGCAATCTAAGGGAGTCCAGAGGGAATACCCTCTGGTGGGGGTCTGGGGGTGTCCCCCAGCTTTAAAAAATCCCCCAAGCTAGGGGGATTAGGGGGTTCAGTGAGACTATTTCAGCAGTCTCTTTGAAGATACCTCTTGATTTATTAAGGTGAGCAGGAGTGACCTCATCCAACCGCCCCTACATCTCGCAGTTCACTGATGTGGTTATCGGTATAGCCTATCTCACGTAGAATTTCCTCGGTATGCTGTCCAAAACCGGTAACCCAGTTCCTAACCTTTACTGGAGAATCAGAGAGCTTATGCATCGAGCCAATCTGCTTTAGACGGCCTGCGGTGGGGTGATCAGACTCCAGGATCATCTGCCGCGCAATCAATTGGGGGTCGAATTCCACTTCATCAATACCCAATACCGGTGCAAAGCATGTATCTGCATACATAAGCAGCTCCACCCACTCATCCCGCGTTTTAGTCTTGAATTTATCACCAAAGAATCTGAACATCTCATCCCGCTTCTCGCCCTCGTCGAACTGATGCGGGACGAATTCCTCACAGCTGAGAATCCGGCACAGGTTAGCGAAAAACTTTGGCTCAAGTGTAGCAACGGTGATATGCTTCTTATCCTTTGTTTCATAGACATTGTACCAGGGATACATCCCGTTCCAGATAGTATCGCCTCGCTTTGGGACTATTCCACGTTTGTATAGATATGGGTTTGTCTGCATGGATGTCACTTCCGTTATAGCGTCTGTAATAGAAACATCCAGGAACTGGCCTTTTCCCGTCCGATCCCGCGCGATCAATGCTGCCAGAATGCCGACTCCGGCAGACAATCCTCCGGACCAATCAGCGACAACTGCACCTGGTATAGCAGGTGTCCCACCCTTCGGCCCGGTCAAGTCTAAAAGACCGCTGATCGCCATATAGTTTAATTCATGTCCGACTATATCACGGTAAGGCCCATCCTGCCCATAGCCAGATAAGGACGCGTACACGATTCGCGGGTTAATCTCTTTTATGGTATCGTAGTCAATACCCAGGCGCTTACTTACCCCGGGGCGAAATCCTTCCATCATTACATCGGCACTCTTTGCCAGATCTCCAAACACCTCTCTACCCTCTTCTGTTTTTAGATTGACGCCTAATGTCCGACAATTACGTAGACCTGGATAGGCCTCAAACACCATCATAGGTAGCGCGCTATGCTTCCCCGGATCGACATCCGAGATTCTTATTACATCGGCGCCGAGGTCACTGAGCATCTCTGTGCAGAAAGCACCAGGGCCAATCCAGCACATGTTCATTATCTTTATGCCATCAAGTGCTAGTGCCATTTTTGTATTTTTAGCTCCTTCCTGGATTCGTTATCGTTTATGGGATAATCTCTATACTTGTTTATCTACACGCGTTATATATTACCTAATTCAAGTGGTAAATTACAATGATTGTCCTAGGCTAATTAAACCTTTGAAAAAGAGGTGCAGGATACTCCTGCCGGGGGTCTGGGGGTGTCCACCAGCTTTAAAATTCCCCCAAGATTGGGGGAATAGGGGGTTGATTGAGACTATTTCAGCAGTCTCATTTAATAGGTATAATTTGATATATTCTGTGCTTTGGGAGACAAGCCTTGACTAGTGTTGCTATAATAGACGGTGACTTTTTGGCTATTAGTTTGAATCACATTTTTATTAACTGAGCGGATCTATGTCACAGGTACTGTTTTTCGACTATTCTAAAGGTAGAAATCCTCTGCGTGGGATTCATACTCTTATCGAAAGGTCCGGATTTGAAGAGATGTTACCCAACGGTGGTTCCGTTGCAATTAAGTTGCATATGGGCGAGCTGGGCAACATAAGATACATCCGGCCTGTTTTCGTGCGGGCGATAGTCGATATTGTACGGGATAGGGGCGGCAGGCCTTTCCTTTTCGAGACTGTGGCCTCTTATCCGGGTGAAAGGGATACGAAGGAAAAATATCTGAATACGGCTGTCAAGAACGGTTTTGCGGAGGCTACCGTGGGAGCCCCTGTAGTAATAACAGATGATGAGGATAAGCAAGAGATAATACAGATTAGTAATCGGATCAATGAATGTGAACTTGAGTGGGCAAAGGTTCCTTCCTTGCTGCTGGAGTCACCCTGTATAGTGGTCGTATCCCATGTAAAAGGCCATGATCTCACAGGTTTTGGCGGTGCCTTAAAAAATGTGGGTATGGGTTGTGTATCTAGCGAGACTAAGAGAGCCCAACATTTTGTAAATATGCCACAATTCAATAATGGCGACTGTGATGCCTGTGGCAAGTGTATCGAATCATGCCCTACAGGTGCAATAAAACTGGTGAATGAAACAGTGGAGAGAGAGGTAAGCGAATGTATCTCTTGTGGTACATGCCTATTTAGGTGCCCCTCACACTGTTGGGTATGGCCTGCGGGATCAAAGGAAAAGCTACAGGTTTATCTGGCTCATGTAGCCAGTGCTGTATTGTCTGAATACAAAGGGAGGATTGGTTTTGTAAACTTCGTTCAAGATGTCGTCCCTCACTGCGATTGTGCCGCGCCCTCGGGACAGCCTGTTGTCCAGGATGTAGGCATCGTGTTTTCGCTTGACCCGGTGGCTGCTGATAAGGCATCCCTCGACCTAATTGACCGGGCTCCAATCATTCCTGGCTCCACATCCGTATCACCTCCCGATGTGCTGGGAAAGATGCATCAAACGGATAGCCTGGTCCAGCTTGTAACGGCAGAGAAACTTGGCGTCGGCAGCTTGAAATATGAGATGGTTGCGATCTAGAGAATTTTTCTTTTACGTACAGTATTGATGATGGACCAGCGCCTTTAAATAAAGAAAATATAAAATATTATGTAGGTGAAGTTACTCTTTATAGTGTTACTGATTCAAATGAAACATTTGTTGAGTGGGTTTCTACTTTTGAATCTAATTTGGACAATGCAGTTACAGAGTTTTGTAATCCTATATATTCTGGATTATTAAAATCACTTAAATCAAAATTTTAATTTTATGATATTTTATAAATAAAAACACAACTATGTCTGAATATGATATTGTATATATTAAGGGTAATCCAAATTCAGGATTAGTAGCACAACATGAACA
>JAAXQM010000295.1 GCA_012974295.1 Dehalococcoidales bacterium | reverse complement strand
GTTTCTTGCGAAAGCCGATTGCTATGGCACTATTTACACGATACAATTTCTCCATGAGAAGAAATTACAGAAAAAGAGGTGCCCCGTGGAATCTGGGTCGGTTGATTGAGACTTTTCTGCAGTTTTAGATAACTTTACTGGTCGTATTGTTGTTATATAAGCGAAGGGTATGGTTTCGAATCAGCTCATATTTAAGGAGTAAATATTATGCCTGTTAGTGAAGGGTACAGGGAATATGTTATGGGGCGGCTGGAACGTGTGGGGCAGGTTACCGCGCGGAATATGTTCGGAGGGGTCGGTATTTATTTCGAGGGATTGTTCTGCGCGCTAATCGCAGAGAATGTACTGTACTTCAAGGTGGATGATGCGAATAGATTGGATTATGAGGTGGAGGGCATGGGGCCTTTCAGGTCCGGCGGGCAGACAATGCAGTTTTACGAGGTACCGGAGGAGGTATTGGATGATGACGAGAAGCTGCGGTTATGGGCGGACAAAGCGCTGGATGTAGCTAGACGAAAGCTGGTTGAAAAAAGAGGTAAGAAGAAAGCGAGGCCGAAGAAGAAAAAGTAAGTCGTTTTAAATACAATAAAGGGATTTGGGTCGTTATTAACTGCCACTCACTCACTGTCGTCTCTCGTCCGGAGAGATCGGTTGTTCCACTTGAATACGCTATTACCATATTGATGTGACAAAAGTCATATACTAACTTAAGCTCGGGCGGATATACTGAATTGTGGATAGAGATAGGGTAATACTCTATAGCTATCGATGGGTAGGGGCCGAGGCAGTACGCCTGGGCCCTTCTTGTATAGACTTGTATGCAGCCATAAATTGAAACTCACCACGCGGACACCTAATGTCTACGGCCGTTATAGCCCTTTTCCCAGCAAATTCCACTGCCTGGGATTGGAAAGATGCTCTGCTCCTTCGGCTTTTTCCATATTTGCACATAAAAGACTTGTCATTCGCTACGAAGATATTATATATATCTCCCCGATTTGCACTTCTAGCTGATCTTTCGATATCTACTGTGCGCCATAAGGATAAACTACTTTTTGCCTGTAATAAGACTGTAGTTCCCGGTATACTTCTTCATTAACTAAATATCCCGAGACATGCATCAGAGTATCACCGGTGGGTTCCATCGTCATAGACGCGAGACAGGGATAGTGAAAGGCATATAGGGCTGCCTGTGGTACTGCTTCCTTTATAGCTACACCGACAAGCTTTTCAGCAACCCTGTGAGTGGAGCCACAAGGGGCGCCTCTTTGTACTTCAACCCCGGCTATCTTTTCACCCTTCACATCCGTTTTTATCTTCAGCTTAGGCTTACCAAAATGCGTGGCAAAGGAAGCCACATACTTGCTTTCATAGGTTTCAATATCCTCGCCGAAACAAGCTGTTCTTTCGGTAAGTGTGCAGAAAGTCTTGGGGAAGACAGCAGTCACACCCGTATTGATAATCTCTGCTTCTATCTGATTCCGCAGGCCGAGAGGTAGCCATGACGAATTATCAACAGGCATAATGACTGCCTTCACCCCTGAGAGCCTCGCAATCGCCGGCACGAGCTGCGCTGTCTGTGGCGATTCGCTCAGTGCCAGTAGAAGATCCGTTTGTAAAATCTCTGGCGGTAGAAAATCTTCCGGATCATCAATGACGATGGGCAATGGACCCGGGGGACTGAAAACCTCTATCGTCCAGTCCTGTGGCCCCGATTTCTTGATGTGTTCTACTATTCTTTCACCATAGGGACCCTGACACACCGCTAGAATACGCATGATACCTCCCAGAAGTTTGTAATTCCGCATTTCTGGCGTGACCGGCACTTTGATTTTACCATATTGTGTGGGTCTGATGAGTCATGACCTTTGTCGATACAAACATTGCCTACAAACATGCTATACTAAATTATTAACACACCCTTGTGCTGAACCCGAGTGGTGTATTGACAAGGATAGCTCAATGTGATAAAAGTCACATACGGGCACTATCCCCCCACATAAAATAGATGCATATACATGTATGTTGTGCGTTTGTGAAATGGGTGAACATAAATCTATCATAGGAGGGAAAATGGATACAATAGCAACCACCTACGGAAAACGGGAACTCTGGGCACTGTTGGATCAAGCTACTACTGCAATGAGCAGGGTCGCCGACAATGAGTTGAGCCAAGCTGGCATTACAATGATTCAGGGTGCGGTTCTATACTTCGTGAAGAACGCCAAAGAGCCAGTAATACCTGCCCATATATCGCGTTGGCTGTTTCGGGAGCCTCACACAGTATCCCAGCTACTAATGCGCATGGAGAAGCAGGGCCTGGTGAAAAGAACCAAGAATCTGGACAGGAAGAACCAGCTAAGAATTACTTTAACAGAAAAAGGTGAGAAAGCTTACCAAAAGCAAATTGAGATGAGGAGTATTGGCAAGATACTGTCTACCCTTTCAACGGAAGAGTGTGACAAACTTGGAGCACGTTTAAAGAAACTACGTGATGAGGCGGTCAAAGAACTTGATTCCAAACCACGGGAACTGCCTTTCCCCTAGGCTTTTTTGTATTCGTTCTGTAGGCCCAACAGTTATCTAAAATAAGTAACGATGTAGCTATGGATGCCTACTGCAAAGCGCATAACGTGCTTGTTATAGGTGAGATAGCATTAGCATTAAGGTAGCTTACAGGGGGAAAATGTGGGCTTCAATAAGGGGATGCCCGCGATGAAGCAGGCAGCTTATAATAAATATGTTGGACATTTATGTCCAACCCGGGCGATGCTAATTAGTAGGCCCTCTATTCTCGGTTCCTAAGCCTTCTATGTGGCAGGTATGCCAGCATTCCTACAGCGAGAGCTGCGGCTGTCACCTTCGCCCGCTTCCAGTCATGCTTGCCCATTCAGTTAACTGCGTTTCTAACAAGCTCGTTGAAGGATTCGTCTCTTAATTTCTGAAGGCATTCCCCAATTTCTAAATGCTCCTCTGGTGAAAAGACGGATAGAATTTCTGTAAGTTCCTTTTCAGTAAGTCCGCCGAGCGCTATTAATTCCATTATGCTCTCCCAGTAAATGCTCGTATCCATAGTAGACCCTCACTCTCCTCTATATGAGATTGGCTATTTGCTGAGTGCTCACCAGCGAGAGATGTTAGTCATTTTTAATATAGCAGTAAAAAGCATTGCTTGTATGTAGGGAAAGCTTGACGATTGCTGTGGGGAATGTATGTAATAAATCAATCCATCAATGAAGTAGGGTGCGGAATAGGCTAACAGACTCGCGTCAGCGGGCTGGTTCATATCGGCAATTCACCTTTGACAGTAGTAGCTAGCCGGGTACGCGTGCGGGATATAGCTATAAAATAGCAACGTGAGGTTGTGCTGGTAAGATAAAGGGCCACCCATTATTGGGTAGCCCTCGATAATTTGCCTGACCGGGTGGTTTAGCTCATACTTTTCTTCAACTTGGAAGGTTGATCGAAAAGGGTTTCTGTGCTTTTAATAGTGTTATTGCTGTCACTTTGGTGGCATGAAATCTTCTATCATGTTCTTCCTTGATTTTAACTATAGGCGACACAGCACTCACATGCTTATAACACTTCGGACAGGTCACAATCGTCTTCCCAAACAGCACTAATCGATACTGGTCATCAGCAGTCAGATGCCACAGGTATCCACACTTGGGGCACATTACCAAGTCTTGCCGGTTCATAGAACCTCTTTCCAATTCTCGAGTACCATGCGCATCAACATAGGCATCTGAGAATTAGAAAATTGGCGAACAGGACAGGCGCTCTCCATGATTTTTACCCTGCGGTGAGTGCAATATACAGCATAGTATGTCCATTAATTTAAGCACCCTGCTAACTTATAACACTAGATATGCTGGTTGTCTATCGGGAGAGTTTGACTGATTGTGTGGGGAAAACCCTGGTCCGGACGAATTACGAAAAGGCTATACGACATCGCTTCCTTCACATCACTAGCCGTTAGGCAAGACCTCATAACCACACTTTGATTGATTGTGAACCACTGTGTGGATCCCCGGTCTATCCATTGAGACATCTAACTTGCTATCTCTTGTGTGGTGGGGAAGGTACTGGGATGGAGAAGGTATTGGTAGGCAGATTACTAAAGGCATCGTGGTATGGACACGGGTCGTCAAATCCAAGGATGTGTATTGGCAGCATGCGGGCTGGGGGTAGACTCAAAGGTGAAACAGTGAAGCTGTCAAAGCCTATTGCAAAGTGCCCAATATACTTTTTATAGCTAAGTGGCCCTAAGGTAGGGTACATATGGCAGCGGTAGACCTATATAGTATGTGACGTTTTGCGAGGAAGGGGGGGGATTATTTCTGCTCACTTCGCATATAGAGGGAGCATAGCTCGTTACCTATCTTCCCTGCTATCTCGGGCTCCATGAGGAATTGCCTCACGAAACTTCCATCTTTATTGAAAAGCTTGATGGATATGTACTTCTGGTCCTCATCTGTTTTTACCAGAACTATCTTGTACGTTCCGCCGTTATAGGACAGGGCAGCATATTCTTGAAGCACCTCCAGCATGTGAGTGCCATATCTGTAACCATTCCGATGACCGTTATTATTCTTCATTGTTTTCTACTTTCTAGCTCCAAGTTCTAAACGATGAGTAAGCCATAATACATTATACGAGATAAGCTGTCAATAGAGCTGTAGATATACATAGTGGCACTATTCATACAATACGTCAATATCCATTATCTACATTTTAGTTAAGCTTCCTTACATAATTAGAGACTGCTGAAAGAGGCTCACTCAACCCCCAACCCCGATATAATCTGGGCACCTCTTTTTAAGTAAGCTTAGAGCGGTTGCATGCCTATGACATAGACGTTGACTGATTGACCTTCTTTCGAATAACCAATATCTCACGTATATCTGAACATACATCGTTGTCGGTACAGGCCTCACACGAAATCTCGTTTTCACATATATACTGCCCGTCGGCCGTCTCTCTAAGGCGCTCTCGACGAAGATCGTGCGATAGTTTTCTCACCTGAGCCCCGATTCTTTCGAGGTTCTGCACATCGTCAATAGATGAAGTAATAAATATAATCTCTGCTGCGGTTACAGCCGGCAGCTTGTCGTGAAGATGAGCGATAATGCTGGCTCCTAATGAACGCAAGGAAAGCCCGTCATCCAGGGCTTGAAAGCTCACACGTGACCAGATTCGTCCACCTGTACTACGAACCATATACCCGGGGAGGCGTTCGGCAGCATATTGCTCTCTTTCCAGACGTGACTGAATCTCCTTACTGATAGCTGGACCACCAACCAGCGTAACCTGTCCGAATGGCAGGGTTCCTCCATTTGCTTCACCAAAGTCCGGACCCACAAGCATTATCTGTCCATCGGATATGAGCGAGACATCTTTGGTCCAGATTATAAATGTGGAGCCGGCTGTTTGGGGACCTCCCAACTCAACCGCCGTGTTCTCTTTCAGGATTAGGGGAGACGTGGCCTGGCTTGGAGTTACCTCGCCGCCGCTGAGCGGATCGTCAAACCAGACCCGCACTCTCCTACCCTTTTTCTCCAAATCCTTATTGTAATCCCTGATTCGTTGTAAATATGGGTCAAATGGATTCATGAATTATTCGCTTAACACCAGATCGGATCGTCCCTGCTCCTTCAGATAGGCTGGATATCTGATATACAGCGGTTTGATCACAGGCAACAGCTTCAGGATTTTGGGAATAGGGCCACGTGCCACAATGGTTTTTGTGGTTAAGGCCTTGGCCAGGTTAATCTGGCCATGCCAGAACTTATGTCCATTGTCTGCGGTTAGGGTAAACGTAGCCGTAGCGACGATTTCATCGTCGTTGACATGGACCATGAAGGGATCTTGAGTGAAGTCCAATGTGAGGGTCAGCACAGGATCACGCCAGACGAATTTTACGATCAGGCTGATCTCGGCCAGCTTGTTCTGTATTTCAACGATCTCTTCATCTCCCTTCTTCACTTCCTCCCCCATTTGACGAAAGAAGCCGCCCAGAATCTTATCGCATTCATCGGAATCCTTGAAATAGGGCATATCATCCTCCTTTTTCTACTTATAAGCTAGTGACACTCATCTACCCATTTTGCTTGATATACTTCTCCCCTGCTATGACAGCGGCTCCGATGCCTCCCATCATCTGGGGATCAACGCCGTCGGGAAATGTCTTGAGTGTGACCCGTAGATTTCGCTGCAGAGCATCTACCACTCCAGTGTTCTTGGCCACCCCCCCGGTAATGACCACATCCTCCACCATACCTACCCTCTTGGCCAGGGCGGCGACACGACTGGCGATGGATTGATGTAACCCCTGGACGATGAATGGCAGGGGAACCTCATCGTTGACCAGGTTGATGACCTCCGACTCAATGAACACGCTGCACATGCTGCTGAGCCTTACCGGCTCGTAGTTGCCACTCACATGTAGTTTCTCCAGGTCCTCTACACTAATGCCCAGGGTGCGCGCGATAAAGTCCAGGAAACGGCCGGTTCCCGCAGCGCATTTGTCGTTCATGACGTATTCCAGCATCTGCCCGCCGGCATCTAGAAGCACGACCTTGGTATCCTGTCCGCCAATATCAATGACAGTGCGTGCTGATGGCAGCAAGGTCTTGGCTCCCCTTCCATGGGCTGAAAGCTCGGATATGTTCTCATGTGCGAAAGATACCTTGGCCCGACCATAGCCCGTGCCAACGATATATGCAACGTCATCGTCCTGCAGTCCGGCATCCTGAAGAACCTTTTCATAGCATTCGCGTGCCGTCGCACGCGGATTCGTTGTGCTGGGGCCGATGATATGAGACCCCAGGTGATCATCGATCCACAGCGCCGCTTTGCTGGTAGTAGAGCCTATATCTATGCCGGCAGTGATCAACCCGTTCTTCACGCCGCCTCCTTCCTGGGCTTGACCACATCTTCAATAAAATGTGTTATTTCATCCTGGATCGTATCCACCGAAGTGACTCTGGGGTCAAACATATCAAATTCAAAGTAGAGGAGAGGAATGTCTGCTTCCCGGGAAGCTTCCCGAAATAGGCCAATGCCCCCAAGGCCGTGCTTGCAGGCGACGTGACCGGCAAAGATAGCGAAGTCTACATTATAGTCGGTACACATCCGCAGGTAGTCGTCGATATAGTAGTCTATAGGACCCTTAAATTGCCTGGACATAGGCAGCACCCTCAGGTCTTTTCGCGCTAGGCCCTCCAGCATGGATTCCGGGGTCGAAGTATCGATAAGCGCCTCCGGGGCATAATAGCCGAAAAGGTCCATGGGGATAACCAGCTTGAGCTCGCTTTCCATCCAGTCATAAAACTGCAGGTCAAACCACACCGGGTCTTGATACCAGACGGCACGGTAGAGCTCTCCTCCCTCAATTGTGCTCTCCCCTCTCTCAATACGTTCCTTGGCCTCATCACGAAATGCCTTGGCTATGGCGGTGCCTTCGGGATCCCCGGAAAAGGCAACCAGCAGGGCGGTGTTGAGGGCCACGAGTTTGCTCACCTGCGGGCAGGGTGTGTGCCGCCTAAGTTCATTCCAGTCACGAAGATACACAGCAGTGCGGTTTGACTCCTCACATACTTCGCGAAATCTCTCCCAGCTAAACTTTATGCCCGTATGCTCCTCGAGGAACGGAATAGCCTCCCGTAACTGCTTCGCCAGATATTGGACCTCACGATCGCCAGACAGGTAGGGAACGTCCATGAGGCGCATAGGCTTTCTAGTAAGCTCGGTGAGGCTCTTGATAGCCGCGATCTGAGAATCGCAGGGCGTGTTGTGGTACAGCATGCAGGCCGGCTCGGGGTAAAGATCATTGAGGACAGTACCGACGGCCGCCTTGTCTATGGAACAGACCTCTGGAGCCACGCCATGCGCCTCCGCCTCATCGATCAAAGCTATCGTATAGTCCACTTCCCCCACCAGATTCTGTAACACGGTCAATAGTTCGATCGGCACAGTCTGGACGCCTTCCAGCCCCATGATCAGCTCCGGCGAACACCCACAGTTATGCCACACGACAGGCCTTCCCTCGTCTATCGCTGCAAACATACCGTCCATGAGCACACGGAAACCCCCAACTATCGCGTTCATGCCCTTGGATTCAGGGTCCTCCTGGTACAGATCGATTAAACCGGTTGCCCCTTCGTAGACGATCTCCCAGTCCTTCTGCCGCTCTTTTCCCAGTATAGCCATATTCTCCCCCTTCCGATCATTTCCTGCATCTAGGTCACTTACCCATCTGTTCCAGGAAGGCCTGGACACGGGTTTTGACCTGCCCGGAGGCTGGAGTCAGATACTCCCTTTCCAGGCCCAAGAACGGAATGCCTTCTTTCTTCATCCTCCAGTAAAGATTGTGCCCATCGCCCGCCCAGGGATCGCAAAACTTCATCCGCTGGAAAATGATACCGTCTGCATTAAACTCCCGTACCGTATCTTTCAGTGCAGCAACCTGGTCATCGAAGCACTCCACCATTCGGGCGCAAGGCACCTGAAAGAACTTATGTCGGGCTATTCGCTCCAGTGGATCATCCACCCCGGATTCAATTAATTCTCCGAAGGATCGCTGCCCAAAACAGACGACTTCCGCAACCGATAAGGCCCCTTGCTGTTCTATGCCTGCAATGTATTCAGGGTTATCCAGCTCGCTGCCGGTAATGATGACTCGAGCCCTGTAGCCTTTGGTACCTTCCGCGTTCGCTAAATCAGCCAGCAAATCGTCCATTAAGGTGTTGAATTGATCCCGGGGCATGAGATGGCCTGCTATGGTGACGGTTAGCGCCTCTTCCCCGGTAATCGGCGGCGCATCTTTTTTGCGCAAGTCATAGAGGCTGCGGATACGCTCCCTGGTAGCATTGTGCAGAGTGATGGCCTCTTCCAGCTTTTCCTCCGTTATGGCCAACCCGAAATGAGCTTCTATCTCTGACTTGAGCCGCTTAAGTTCATCGAGATACCAGGAGAAGAGCCTTTCCTTGGGGGCTCTGGGGACGGAAAGCATGCTGTAAAAGGGCAATTTCACTTTTTTAACGAAGAGGTCACCGGCACGGCGAATATGGTCACAGTTCTGTAATAGAACCACACCGGCAAGAAAGTCGAACTCCCCTCGCAGCGCTAAACTGATGGTGTGACGGACAAAAGTGCATACCCGTGCGCTCATATAGGCATCGCCATCAGAGCTGTCATCACTCCCTGCTCCTCTAATACGATAGGGCATAAAGCCGGCAGCGGTAAAGATCTCCTCCGGTATGTACGAACAGTAATATCCCATGACCTTTCCACCCGCTTTGACCCATTCGTCCAAATAAACGTTTCTCGGCCCCTCGATCACATCTTGGAAGATGCTCAGAATTTCGTTCTTTTTCATATACTGTCACTCCTATCAATTCTTTGCCACAGATGTCCCGTACGTGTCTCACGTTTGCTTACAGAGGTAGATCATAGTAGGCGCGGCAGACATCGAAGCGACCCAGCTGAGCTCCGCCTTCCCATAGCTGGATAATCTTGCAGTCCCGCCAGTATTTTTCCACGTCGCAGTCCCTGACATATCCGTAGCTCCCCATCAGCTCCATCGCCCGGTTGGTGACCGAAACCGCCACATCTGCTGCGTAGACCTTGGCAATGCTGGCCGTGGAGAGTTGCTCCGGGGAGTGAATTGCCCCGTACTCCTCGGGATGATCGAAGCGATATCCTCCGGAGAGGTAGGCCAAGCGGGCGGTCTCGATGCCGATAGCCATATCGGCCAGCATGCCGGCACAGATCGAATGGTCGCGGATCGGCTTGGCTACCTTGCCTACTGCCCTGTCACCGGTAAAATCCAGCACGGTTTCAAAGGCACCCTGAGCATTACCTACCGACATCGCCGCGCTGGCAAGCCTGCCTATGGTCAGATTGGCGTGAAAATACTTGGCATCCTCGCCTGGCCCAACCAGTCGAAACTCCTTAGGAACCCGAACGTTATCCAGATAGGTTGTCGTATTACGGTCGGCAGCCATACCCGCCTTCTTCTCAAATTTGCCAAACGAAAGTCCCTCGGCATCCCCCGGCACGTAGATCAGGGCGATCCCATCGTCGCCCAGGCCGGGGTCTGTGGTGCAAACCATAAGGTATGCATCGCTAATGCCGGAGTTTGTGGCCCATATTTTCTGCCCATTTAACACCCACTGGTCGCCGTCCAGCACCGCTCTGGTAGTGATTTTGCGTCCTTGTACCCCCGGGTTTTCAATATCACACCCGCCTCCACCAGATGAACCACCCGGCTCGGTCATGTTGAAGCATCCTATTTTCAGGTCGTCACCGCAAAACATTGGGCCAAAATAATCGAGAACTGCCTCATTCTTAGCCCAAACAGCCGGCATGAATGGCCATAGACAGCAGGCAAGAACAACCGCGATGCCGGAGTCGCCACGGGCGATCTCCTCAAGGGGTAGCCCCAGGGTTATCGCTGAGTGCATGTCGGAGCCGCCATATTTTTCCGGAAAGATGGCCTTAGTGAAACCCAGGTTAGCTAGCCCTTGAAGAATATTCCTTATGATCTCGTGATCCTGGTCATCGTCGATCTGTTGCCGCACAGGCATTATTTCATCGTTTACGAAATCCCTGGTCAAATCCCGGAGAAGAAGGTCTTCCTCCTTACATATTGCCTCTAGTATCTTATGTTGATACAATGCTTTCCTCCTGCTTCTAATCCCCTGATATGCTACCGGCGAATGTGATAGGAATTAAACAAACCCATTCTTGTCGACCTAAATATTTCCTCTGGGCGGAGTTAAGTTCGTATTATTCACAGTAAACCAGACTCAGCACCTGTAGCGCAAGGCTACCCTGCCAAAAAGTGAATCATCCTCCAGAAAGCTGAGGGGCACTCTCGCCAGGGTTTGTAAAAGTATGCGTGTAGTTTATTTGAACATCAAATGCTCGGGTGCTTTGACAGCCACTACCTCTCCACGAGCGCACGCTTGTCCCTCCGCCGACACCGTCGCTGAGACCACGACCTTACGCCCCTTTATTTCCTTTATAGTGGCCCGCACTTCCAACGGCACACCCAGGGGAGTGAGTCGCAGATAGTCTACATGCAATGAGGCGGTCAGGAAACGTAGAGCTGGTTCCGTGCCCATGGCGCGTCCCTCGGCGCGGTATGCTGCGGCAGCCGCAGTGCCTGTACAGTGGCAGTCAATGAGCGAAGCAATCAAACCACCGTACACATACCCTGGTACGGCCATATGATAGGGTTGTGTATGGAATATACAGACGGTCTCTTCGCCATCCCAATAGCTCTTTATTTGCAGGCCATGTTCATTCAAGCGGCCGCAACCGTAACAGTGACTTAGATTCTCCGGATAATATTCCTGAAATGCCTTCTGGTCCATATCAATATCTTTTAGCACACTTTCTGCCATCCGTAAGGGGTATTCTAGTTGGTAAATGTTATAGCAGTCAAGCCATACTACTACCGATACATTGATTTAACCCCTGTCTGCCAGCCTAGCATGATATAATTGGGGAAGCAAGTTCCAGGGTGTAAAAAACTGTCACCTGATTATTTGGAAAAAGAGGCGGACTTATCCGAGTTTTCCGGTTCAGAAAGCCGATATCAGATGAAAGGGGAGTCGATCTTTGAGCGATATGAGTGAAACGAATGAGAGACTGGCGAAAGCAACGAGCCTAATAATAAAGTATCCTCCATTCCTTGAATTCTTGGGTGTTATGATTGAGCCTCTTGACACTGGTAGTTTATGCATTAAACTTGCAATGCGCGATGAATTGCGTGGATATCCAGGGGATGGTGCTCTGCATGGAGGGGTTATCTCGGCCATGATAGATATTATTGGTGGTGCAGTAGTTGCCTGGAAGCTGCTAAAGGATGCTAACGAACAGGCCATGCAAGAACAGATAAAAAGGCTGCAGAACATGAGCACCGTTGACTTGCGGGTTGACTATCTGCAGCCGGGCAAAGGTGAAATGTTCACTGCGACAGCTACCATTCTTCGCACTGGTAAGAAGTTAGCGGTCACCCGTATGGAAGTATACAATGACGAACAGTGCCTTATAGCTGTGGGTACGGGGACCTATACGCTGGGGTAGTACGCTGATATATTGCTAATGAAAATGCGTATGTGAAACGCAGAGCTATATATGACCTCAATTTCTTCTGGAACGACTGGAGAAAGCTCCGCTGTTCAACTGATCTACAACTAGGCATTATCACCTATCCGCCACACGCAGCAAGTAGAACAGCCAAGCACCTACCGTAGAAATCAGCTCAGTTGGAGAGCGTCTGGAAAATCTTCAGATAATCTTGCAGTAATCTTGTTATAAGGAACCGCTGTCGAACGAGCTCTTTGCCGGCATTCCCCATCCTGGCAGCATCCTCTTTATTTCGTAAGAGGTATGTTATAGCTTCCACCCACTCGTTCAAAGAGCCTACATTGTATCCGCTCTCACCGTGTGCTATCTGTATAGAGATGCCCCCCACATCACTTGCCACAACGGGACAGCGCTTCCACAGGGCTTCAGAGACTACCAGCCCAAAACCTTCGCGTATCGATTTTTGCACTACCACACTAGCTGCCTGGTGAAAGGCATTGAGCTCGGGGCTAACTATCCCATTATCGCCCCACAGTATATGGATATCACCCTTGCCCTTTGCGTAAGCGGAAACTTGCTGGTAGCATGACCAGGCCTCGGGATCATCGCCTGCACCGCCACCCGCCAGTACCAGCTGTACATCGGGGAACTCTTTCCTAACCAGATCGTATACGTCAATAATCCCGCAGAAGTCCTTCCAGGGGTCGAAACGGGATACCTTGAAGATAAAAGGCCGATCCGGATCAACGCCATAGCGTACAAGGATATTATGTACCTCGCCATCATCGAGGAGAAGGTGATTCTTGACACTCAATGGGTCTATAGCTGGGGGTATATCGAAGCACTGTGGGCCGCGCAGGTCTTTGGGGAAGTATTCGCTCTTTGAAAATATCGCAGCATCATGGACTTCAACATATGGCCTTAGGAATTCCCAGAAGTCAGGTTGAGGCGCGGTCAAGTCTATATGACAGCGCCATATCCAAGGCCCTATCTTTCGATGACCATTGCTATCACGCAGAAGTTTTAATAGGCCAGCCGCCTGCGGGTCATGAGCCACCACAAAATCATAGTCGCCATTGGTGCTTAAAAAATCAGCATTCAGGCTGTTATACTCTACCCATATCTTTTTCATGTCAGGCGTCAGTGGGACCTGCATTCCCTGAAGGCCATTGTGCATGGTCTTAGTGACCTCGTAGAACTCATCTGCACCCCGCAGTACATGCCATTCGGCATTAATCCCGAGGTCGCACATCAGGGGCACAAAGCTTCTCAATATCTCGGCTACCCCACCACCAGCAGCTGTGGCGTTGATATGCAGAACTTTCGCCTTATTAAAAGGTTCAGCTAATAACCTTAGTTCCTCTATACATTCTTCCCCTACTACCGCAGTATAATCACTAAGCGATCGTTCATCTGTAATAACACGCTCAGTCATCTATCCCAAACCTATAGCGAAATATCATACCCATATACACTCCTCCATTCATATCCTTCATATTTATTGCATATTAGATGAGACTAGAATTAGATTACTATATCCAAATAATGCTACTACCTATATATGAAGAGACTGCTGAAACAGTCTCTATCGATCCCCTAGGCCCCCGGCCCTGTTATTGTCCGAGCATCTATTTCTCAGCGGCCTCATAAATACAATTGGATATACGTATCACACATTGTTAGAGCTGTCAAGTACCGCTCTAATTTCATGGGCTCTTAAGAAATGGCTTGTTGGTTTTTTAAACCATAAACCAATATTCGCTACTATTGCAGGGCATCCCCGTGGGACAGCTGGAGATATTGATAATGGTAAAGGTTTCACAGAAAGAGGAACAGTTTGGATAATCTCGGGTCTTGATATGGCAGGATACATCAATAGAATAAAAACTGGTCGGCTAAATTATTGTACAATACACTCACCAGAAAGCGCAAGGGCACGGCTTCAAAGCCGTGCCCTTCTTTATTGAGCCCAATCGCCACTTGAATCACCGCCTTATTTTATACTTTTCAGTTTCTACGTGGAGGCGAAAATTGGGCGAGAATAACACATGTAAGTGGTTCTGTTAAGTAGAACCCTCCTTATTTTTCGTATAAAATATTGCTCGGGTCGGTAGTTAGGTGCTATAATCAGCGATACCGCCACCTAGGGAGTGGACAATATGAATCTAAGCCGTGAAGAGGTATTACGCATCGCTACCCTTTGCCGGTTGTACCTCTCGGAGGATGAACTGGAAAGGTTGCGGGAGCAGCTGTCTGATATCCTGGAGAATTTCGAGATACTGCAGCAGGTCGATACCAGCGATGTCCCTCCTACGGCATACCCGATACCCCTGGAGAACGTGGTTCGGGAAGATGAGATCGCACCCTCATTCACCCGGGACGATATCCTGGCAAACGCTCCACGCCAGGAGGAAGGCTACTTCAGGGTGCTGCCGGTGCTGGAGTAAGGGGAACCGTCATAACTGGATCGCCAAGGTTATATGAGATTTGACTAAGGCTTTACCGGTGCACATCGTAATAGGGGAAAAAGGGGAAGAAGTTGAAACTCTATGAGCTGACCATTCACCAGGCTCACCAGCTTCTCAAGAACAGAGAGGTCTCCTCTTTGGAGCTAACCAGGGCTGTGCTGGAACATATAGAAAAGACCGAAGAAAAGGTTCATGCCTTCGTTAGCATAACCGCGGAAAAGGCCCTTATGCAGGCAGCGCAGGCCGACGAGCGAATTAAGGGTGACGATTTTTCACCCTTAACCGGTGTACCGGTGACGATCAAAGACAATATGTGTACCAGGGGTGTTACGACCACCTGCTCCTCGAAGATGCTGGAGAATTTTATTCCGCCTTACGACGCCACCGTGGTCGAAAGGCTGAACCAGGAAGGCATGGTGATGGTGGGCAAGGGGAACATGGATGAGTTTGCCATGGGCTCATCCAACGAGCACTCCGCCTTCTATCCCACCAATAACCCGTGGGATACCACCTGCGTCCCTGGCGGCTCAAGTGGAGGACCAGCAGTATCAGTAGCCACCGGAGAATCGATCTACGCCCTGGGATCCGACACAGGGGGGAGCATTCGCCAACCAGCCGGGTTCTGCAACGTCGTGGGCCTTAAGCCCACCTATGGACGGGTGTCCCGATATGGCCTGGTAGCCTTTGCCAGCTCACTGGACCAGATCGGGCCAATGACGAGGGATGTCACGGACTCAGCGCTGGTGCTGAATGTTATCGCAGGCCATGACCCGAAGGACTCTACATCGGTCGACTATCCCGTTCCCGATTATACGGAGTCGCTCATCCCCGATCTCAAGGGGCTTAAGTTGGGAGTACCAAAGGAATATTTCGTTGAGGGAATGCAAAAAGGGGTTGAGGAGGTGATACGCACCGCCATTACAACGCTAGAGGAACTGGGTGCAACAGTAGATTGGGAGGTATCGCTACCTCATACAAAATATGCCCTGGCCGCCTATTACATCATCGCTCCATCCGAGGCGATGGCGAACCTAGCCCGCTACGACGGGGTGAAATACGGCTTCTCATACGAAGGGAAGAATATGTGGGATGCTATGGAGAAGACGCGGGGCTATGGATTTGGCCCCGAGGTGAAACGGCGCATAATCCTGGGCACCTACGCCCTGTCCGCCGGCTACTATGATGC